>NZ_JBPCSJ010000538.1:0-2695 GCF_051007235.1 Hydrogenophaga sp.
TGCCCCAGCACCCACAGCAGCCAGACCACGGTGGCGAACATGGGGAAGGCCATGCCGTGGCGGAAGGTGTTCATCCACGCGCCGGGGCGGGGCAGGGCGCGCGCCACCGCCGGCCACCCGCTGGCCGCCAGGTAGGGCAGGGCCATGCCCAGGCCGAGCAAGGCGAACACGGCCAGCGCCTGCCAGGCCGGCAGCGCGATGGCCAGGCCCAGCGAGGCGCCCATGAACGGCGCGGTGCAGGGCGAGGCGATGGCCACGGCCAGCACGCCGGTCAGGAAGGCGTCGGCCGTGGGGCTTTTGGCTTGAAGGGTGGCCACGCGGGACGGCAGCACCGAGCCGAACTCGAACAGGCCGGCGAGGTTCAGGCCGATGACGGTGAACAGCGTGGCCAGCGCGGCCACCACCCACGGGCTTTGCAGCTGGAAGCCCCAGCCGATGGCCTCGCCCGCTGAGCGTAGACCCAGCAGCAGCGCGCCCAGGGCGACGAAGGACAGCACCACGCCGGCGGTGTAGGCCAGGCCGGCGCGGCGGTGGGCGGTTGTGTCGTCGGCGTGCTGGGCAAAGGCCAGCACCTTGATGGCCAGCACCGGGAACACGCAGGGCATGAGGTTGAGGATCAGGCCGCCGAGCAGCGCGCCGATGAGGGCGGCCCACAGCGTGATGGGGGCGCCGCCGCCGGCGGAGGGCGCTTTGGCGCGGGCGGCGTTGTCGTCCAGGGCTTTTTGCAGCGCGTCGGGCACGGCGGCGGGCAGCGCGGCCACGGCCGGCCAGGTGCCTTGCACCGGCAGCGCCAGGCGCACGCCGGCCGGGGCGGCGCCTTCGCCGGGCGGGTTGGCCAGGGCCAGCACCAGCGGCACCTCGGTGGGGCTCTCGCTGCGCTGGGCCGACAGCGGCACCTGCGCGGTCCAGCGTTCGCCGTCCCAGGCCTGGGTCCAGGCGGCGCCGGGTTCGATCAGGCCCGGCGTCTCGGGCAGGAATTCCAGGGTCTTGCCGCGCCAGGCGGCGGGCAGGCCGTTGACGCTGGTCTTGAGGAAGCCGGGTTCGGGCGTCAGCGTGCTGCCGGCGGCGGGCTGGTCTTTGGGGCCGGCGGCCAGCGCGGCTTCAAACGCCAGGCCGTGCAGCGCGGTGGAGCCTTGCACCGGGATGCGCAGCTTGAAGGTGCCCTCTTCGGGGATGCATTCCTTGCGGCACGACAGCCAGGTGGCGTAGAGCTGCACGTCGATGTGGCTGCCGGTGAACGCCGGGTCCACCTGAAGGGGCACGGGCAGCAGCACGGTGCCGTTGTAGCCGTAGTTGGCCAGGCTGCCGAGCGGGAACTTGCGCGGCGTGGGCCAGGCGATGGGGCCGGCCGTGACGCCGGGCGGCAGGGTCCACTGCAGTTCGGTGGGCAGGCCGGAGTCGCCCGAGTTCTTCCAGTAGGTGTGCCAGTCGGGTGTGTGCGTCAGCTGCAGGCCGACCCAGACCGGGCGGCCCGGCGACGCACCGTCGGGCGCGTGGGCCAGCAGCTGGCCGCTGACCATTTGCGCCTGGGCCGCCGCGGGGGCGTTGCCCAGCAGGTTGGCGGTTTGTGCGGCCGCGCCGGCGGCAACGCCCCCCAGCAGGGCGGACAGCCCCAGCGACAGGGCCCAGCGGCGGAGGGTGGGCAACGGACGGGAGAACAGCGACATGGAACAGCGAACGGTTGGAAGGGGCGCAAAGAGCGGCACGGGGGTAGGAGGTCCGGGCGGGACGGGAGTTCCGCGCCAGCGGGCCTCAATATAAGCCCGCGCTGTTGGGTGGCGGGCGCGGCGGGTCGGCCAGGGCGCCTAAGATGCGGCCCATGAACGCCCCGACACGCCACTGGTCCGACCTGTCCACCGCCGACTTCGCCGCCCTCGACCGCGCGCGCGCCATCGCTGTGCTGCCGGTGGCCGCGACCGAACAGCACGGGCCGCACCTGCCGCTGTCGGTGGACACGGACATCGTCAACGGCGTGGTGGCCGCGGCGCTGCCGCACCTCGCGCCCGACCTGCCGGCGCTGTTTTTGCCCACCCAGACGGTGGGTTTCTCGCCCGAGCACACGCGCTTTGCCGGCACGCTCACGCTCAAGGCCGAGACGCTGATCCGCGTCTGGACCGAGCTGGGCGAGTGCGTGGCCGCCAGCGGCGTGAAGAAGCTGGTGCTGCTCAACAGCCACGGCGGCCAGGTGGGCGCGCTGGACCTGGTGGCGCGCGACCTGCGCGCGCGCCTGGGCATGCTGGTCTACAGCGTCAACTGGTTCGGCCTGCCGCTGCTCGACGCGCAGGGCCAGGACGTGAACGCGCGCTTCAGCGCCGAGGAGCACCGCTTCGGCATCCACGCCGGCGAGATCGAGACCTCGATGATGCTGGCGCTGCGCCCGCAGCAGGTGCGCATGGAGCGGGCGGGGTATTTCCGGTCCACGTCACAAGACCGGGCCGAACGTTTTGCCACGCTGGGCAACGGCAAGAGCGCCAAGCTCGGCTGGATGATGCAGGACTACAACCCGGAAGGCGCGGTGGGCCACGCCGCCGCCGCCACGGCCGACAAGGGCCACGCGCTGCTGGACGCCGCGGGCCGTGCCCTGGCCCGCCTGCTGGCCGAGATCGACCAGCTGCCGCCCGACACCTTGACCGAGAAAACCGCATTCAGCTGAACCGACGTGCCGTGCACTGGTCGGCGCGCGTGCCTTTGTCCA
>NZ_JBPCSJ010000539.1:0-7304 GCF_051007235.1 Hydrogenophaga sp.
TTGATCAGGCTGGACGTGTCCAGCCGGTGCCCGCCCATGGCCTGCACGTCGGCGTAGAACTGGTCCACCAGGGCGGTGACCGGCAGGCGCGCGCCGTTGCGCTTGGCTTCGTCCAGCACCAGGCCCAGGTCCTTGCGCATCCAGTCCACCGCAAAGCCGAAATCGAACTTGTCGGCCACCATGGTCTTGCCGCGGTTGTCCAGCTGCCAGCTCTGGGCCGCGCCCTTGCCGATCACGTCCAGCACCTGGTTCATGTCCAGGCCAGCCTTCTGGCCAAAGGCAATGGCTTCCGACAGACCCTGCACCAGCCCGGCGATGCAGATCTGGTTGACCATCTTGGTCAGCTGGCCGGCGCCGCTCTCACCCATGAGCGTGAAGGCGCGCGAGAACGCCATGCCAATCGGTTGCACCGCCTCAAAAGCGGAGGCATCACCGCCGCACATGACGGTCAACAGTCCGTTCTGTGCGCCGGCCTGACCACCCGAGACCGGGGCATCGACAAACGCCAGGCCCTGCGCCTTGGCCGCTGCATTCAGCTCGCGCGCCACGTCGGCCGACGCAGTGGTGTGGTCCACGAAGATGGCTCCCGCGGCCATGCCGGCAAACGCGCCGTCGGCGCCCAAGGTGACCGAGCGCAGATCGTCGTCGTTGCCGACGCAGCAGAACACGATGTCGGCGCCGGACGCTGCTTCGCGGGGTGTCGGCTGGGCCGCTCCACCGAATTCGGCCACCCAGGCCTGTGCCTTGGCCGGCGAACGGTTGAACACGGTCACCGCATGCCCGGCCTTGGCCAGGTGCCCGGCCATGGGAAACCCCATGACGCCCAGGCCCAGGAAAGCGACCTTTTTCGGCGCCACGGATTCGTAGGTTTTGGAAGCGATGCTGCTCATGTGAAGGTTTCCAGCGAGAGTGAGGGGAAGCCAGTCTAAACAGGCCAAAGAACCAGTGTGGTCGGCGAAGAATGTCTGAGCCAGAACGCGGCGGAACCGGCTTTGCCGGGCCGCACCGCGTTGCCCCCTTGAGGGGGTGACGCGCCCTCTGGCGCGGCGCGGGGGTGTTTCTCTAGACGATCGTGAGGTGCTCGGTGCCCGCCGCCAGGTCCTGCGTCTTGGCGCGCTGGCTGTTGAGCTTGATCTGCAGGCGCAGGTCGTTGAGCGAGTCGGCGTTGCGCAGCGCGTCTTCGAAGGTGATGAGGTTGGCTTCGAACGCATTGAACAGCGCCTGGTCGAAGGTCTGCATGCCCATCTGGGTGATTTTCTTCATGATCTCCTTGATCTCGGCCACTTCGCCCTTGAAGATCAGGTCGGAAATCAGCGGCGAGTTGAGCATGATCTCCACCGCGGCGTGCCGGCCCTTGTTGTCCTGGCGCGGGATCAGGCGCTGCGAGATCAGCGCGCGCAGGTTGAGCGACAGGTCCATCAGCAACTGCGGGCGGCGGTCTTCCGGGAAGAAGTTGATGATCCGGTCCAGCGCCTGGTTGGCACTGTTGGCGTGCAGCGTGGCCAGGCACAGGTGGCCGGTTTCCGAAAACTGGATCGCGTGCTCCATGGTCTCGCGGTCTCGGATCTCGCCCATCAGGATCACGTCGGGCGCCTGCCGCAGCGTGTTTTTGAGCGCGGCTTCCCAGCTGTCGGTGTCCAGACCGACTTCGCGCTGCGTGATCACACAGTTCTTGTGCGGGTGCACGAACTCCACCGGGTCTTCGATGGTGATGATGTGCCCGAAGGTGTTCTCGTTGCGCCAGTCCACCATGGCGGCCAGCGAGGTGGACTTGCCCGAGCCCGTGGCCCCCACCAGGATGCACAGCCCACGTTTGGCCAGGGCGACGTCCTTGAGCACCTGCGGCAGGCCCAGGTGGTCGATGGTGGGCAGCGTGGCGGGGATGGTCCGCAGCACCATGCCGATCTTGCCCTGCTGCACGAAGGCGCTGACGCGGAAGCGCCCGATGGCCGGCGGGGAGATCGCGAAGTTGCACTCCTTGGTGCGCTCGAATTCGGCGGCCTGCTTGTCGTTCATGATGGCGCGCGCCAGCGCCAGTGTGTGCGAAGCGTTCAGCGGCTGTGGTGACACCTTGATCACCTTGCCATCGACCTTGATCGCCGGAGGAAAGTCCGCCGTGATGAACAGGTCGCTGCCGCTGCGGCTGAGCATCAGCTTGAGCAGGTCGTTGATGAATTTCGATGCCTGATCGCGTTCCATTGAATTGAGTCCTTTAGATCACCAGCGGGGACGGCCGCAGCGCCGGGCCGCCCCAAGCAAGGCCAGCCCCCTCGGGGGGCAGCGACCCGCGCAGCGGTGGAGCGTGGGGGCTGACATGTCTACCCGGGGAAGTTTTCCGGGATCTTGGCCTTGCTGCGCGCCTCGGCCGGGCTGATCACGTTGCGCTTGACCAGATCGGACAGGTTCTGGTCCAGCGTCTGCATGCCCACGCTGTTGCCGGTCTGGATGGCCGAGTACATCTGCGCCACCTTGGCCTCGCGGATCAGGTTGCGGATGGCGCTGGTACCCAGCATGATTTCGTGCGCTGCCACGCGGCCCGTGCCGTCTTTGACCTTGCCCAGCGTTTGCGAGATCACAGCCTCCAGCGATTCGGACAGCATCGCGCGAACCATGTCCTTTTCTTCGGCCGGGAACACGTCGATGATCCGGTCGATGGTCTTGGCCGCGCTGGAGGTGTGCAGCGTGCCGAACACCAGGTGGCCGGTTTCGGCCGCGGTCATGGCCAGTCGGATGGTTTCCAGGTCGCGCATTTCACCCACGAGGATCGCGTCCGGGTCTTCGCGCAGGGCCGAGCGCAACGCGTTGGAAAAGCTCAGCGTGTGCGGGCCGACCTCTCGCTGGTTGACCAGGCACTTTTTGGATTCGTGCACGAATTCCACCGGGTCTTCCACCGTGAGGATGTGGCCGTACTCGGTTTCGTTGAGGTGGTTGACCATGCCGGCCAGCGTGGTGGACTTGCCCGAGCCGGTGGGGCCAGTCACCAGCACCAGGCCGCGGGGGCGCAGGGCCAGGTCGCCGAAGATCTTGGGCGCGTTGAGCTGCTCCAGCGTGAGGATCTTGCTGGGAATCGTCCGGAACACCGCACCCGCGCCGCGGTTGTGGTTGAAGGCGTTGACGCGAAAACGCGCCAGGCCTTCGATCTCGAACGAGAAGTCGCACTCCAGGAACTCTTCGTACTGCTTGCGCTGGCTGTCGTTCATGATGTCGTACACCATGCTGTGGACCATCTTGTGGTCCAGCGGCTCGACGTTGATGCGGCGCACGTCGCCGTGCACCCGTATCATGGGCGGCAACCCGGCGGAGAGGTGCAAATCGGACGCTTTGTTCTTGACGCTGAAGGCGAGCAGTTGCGTGATGTCCATCCGGAAGTTCCGTGCTGTGTTGGGTGTAGCGACTGATTATGACGACGATTGAAACCAATCTCCAACAGGTGCGCAGCCGGATGGCAGCGGCCTGCAGCCAGGCGGACCGGGATGTGAACGCTGTCACATTGCTGGCCGTTTCCAAGACCTTCGGACCCGATGCCGTGGCCGATGCACTGGCCGCGGGCCAGACCGCGTTTGGCGAGAACTACATCCAGGAAGGGGTCGAGAAAATCCTGGCCTTGCGCGCCTCGCATCCGCAGGCGGTCATCACCTGGCATTGCATCGGCCCGGTGCAGAGCAACAAGACGCGGCTGGTGGCCACGCACTTCGACTGGGTGCAGTCGGTGGACCGGCTCAAGATCGCGCAGCGCCTGAGCGAGCAGCGGCCGGCCGATCTGCCGCCGCTGCAGGTGTGCCTGCAGGTCAATGTGGACGGCGGTGCCAACAAGTCCGGCGTGACACCGGACGAGCTGCCGGCGTTGGCGGCAGCGGTTGCGGCCTTGCCGAACCTGAAGCTGCGCGGGCTGATGTGCATTCCCGAGCCGGCGGATGGCTTTGACGCCCAGCTGGCGGTGTTCCAACAGGCCCGAGCCCTGTTCGATGCCCTCAATGTCCAAGGCCTGGGGTTGGACACGCTGTCCATGGGCATGAGCGAGGACCTGGACGCCGCCATCGCGGGAGGTTCGACCATGGTGCGCGTGGGGCGGGCGGTGTTTGGTCACCGGCCGCTCAAGACCGCGGCGACGGCTTGACCGGTTTGACCGCCCCGCACCTGGCCGACAGCCACCGCCCCTGACCGTCCATGGTCATGGACTCGGGCTTGACCTGGCGGGTGGTGGTCATCACCATCTTCATCGTGTAGGCGTTGTCGCCGCTAAAGATGTAGGTGCCTTCGCCGGTGGACGGCGGGGTCTGGCAGACAAAGTGCATCTTCAGCGTGTTGCCGCTGCGCGAGATCACCGTGCTTGTGCACTGCCCTTCGCTCTGGCTGGGCAGCTCGCTGCGGGCGGTCATTTCGGGGGTGATGCAAATCTTCTCGCCATGCTGCCGCCGGCGCCCGGGGTGGGCATGGTCACTCCCTGCTGGCCCAGCATGGTCTCTATCTGTTTTTCCATCTGAGCTATGACCTGGTCCATCTGCGGCTTGCCGCCCATCGTGTGCCGCATCTCCCACAGGCCGGGCTTGATGCTGTGGGACAGCGAACTGGACACGCACAACAGCCAACAGATTAAAAATCGCGAGTTCGAGCACATGCCCCTCCCCGAATGGCAAGCCTTGATTGTCGTGACCTGCCCCTGGCGAGGTGAACAGATGACATCGTCATTGGGACACGTTTCGTATCATCTCATGACGCGTGTCGGAGACTTTGGCACTTCAACGGCCGTTCACAGAACATTCAGGAGGAAATCGCATGACATCCATTGCATTGGATCGGAGCCGGCGCTGGCTGGGTGTTGGCTTGTGCAGCCTGGCGCTGGTCGCCTGTGGCGACAGCGCGCCGGCCCCTACCGAAGCCCAATCGACGCCAACCGACGCAGCCAGGCTGGCGCAGCTCGAAGCCAGCGGCGCGATTCCGAAGCTGGAGCGCCTGCCGATGATCGAAGGCATCGACATCGACCGCAATGGGGTGCGCGACGACATCGATGCGTATATCACCAAGACCTACCCCGACGATGCGCAGCGGCGGGCGGCGCTGCAGATGGCGCGGGCCTACCAGGCCATGCTGTTGGTGGACAAGAACGATGAGCGGGCGCTGGATGAGGTGTCGCGGCAGAGTTTTCGCGCAATCGCGTGTCAGAAGTTCGCTTTTCCGGGTGATGCCGGACGGATCGCAAGCTATCAAATGATGGACGAACTACGTTCAGTTACCACCAATACCAAGGAGCGCTTGCAGGCTTACTTGGCTTACAACAAGGCCCGCAGTGGTTCTGTGTCGGTGCGTCCGGAGGGAAACACCTGTGAATAAGAACGCTGTCTCCGTTCGGAGCGCGGTGTTGCGCGCTGCAGCAGTGCTTTTGGCTCTCTCGTTTTGTGTAGGAGCGTCAGCACAAGAAACATGCGCGAGCGAGGGGGTCGAATTTGGCTTATTCAACGGTGTGGCCACCGAAGAAGCTTTTGCCCAAAAGGTTGTGGAGGAATTCCTCCCGCCTCTTTACGGCCCCACGTCCCCCAAAGGCCAGCCGATCATTTACACGCTGTACTACAACGACACCGAGGGCCTGTCGGATTTCGTGGAGGTTTTCGAGCAGCGACTGCTGGAGCATGTCGACCTGCTGGGCGGGCGCTTCGAGCTGTTCTTTGAAGCCACCCGTGGTGGTGGCAACTGGTGGGGCGCGCTGACACAGGCTATCCCTGCCACCCGGGATGTGCTGACCGGGCTGGGCAACACCTTCTTGGCGACCATGGCGCGTGGTCTTGCCGAGCGCTTTCTGGCTCTACCGGCGACTCATGCCATCGTGTCGCAGCGTCATCGGGACCAAATCGATCATGCTGTGGGGTTGGGGCGCAAGATGCTTCTGTTCGCCCATTCTCAGGGAAACCTGTTTGTCAATGCGGCACATGACCATGCATTGGCCACGTCGGATGCAGATTCGGTTCGCGTGGTGCATGTGGCGCCGGCTTCTCCCCAGTTGACCGGTGTACACACCCTTGCGGATCTCGATGTTGTGATCAATGGGTTGTTTGCGGCAGGTCTCGTTCCACCCAACACGGATCAGATTCCTGGGTACCTGCTTCGCCCACCGGGTTTGAGCGGGAGAAAGGACTTTCTAGGGCACGGCCTGCTGGAGATTTACTTGAATCCGGCGTTGAGCACGGCCGGGCGCATTCGTTCGCACGTCGAGGCGGCGTTGCAAGCGCTGGACAGCGCACCGAAGAAGCCGCTGCCGCCGTACCCGGATTTCGTGGAGACGCCGTGGACCGGGGGGGAAGAGCCTGCTTACGTCGCAATGCCATTCAGCTATTCGCACCGGCTGGATAGCGTTGTGTTCAGTTACAGCGTTCCTGAACAATGGAAATACGTTGAGGACAACGTCAGGGGTGTGTGGGGTCGAGTTCTCAGACAGCATGGCGTTGAGGGGCACATGACCCTTCAGCAGGTGGGCAAGGGCTTTGGCGGCACCATGCGTTGTTCGCATGTATGGGGGCCAGTTGACGAGGGAGAGCAGCCTTTCATGATCACAAAATGCAGCCTTTCTCGCTTCCTGGAGTCTTATGCGATGAGTTCTACGGTACCGCAAGAACTGCAGGTGCTTGGTCGACCGAAAAGTGGCACCACGGTCTCTCTCAGCAAAGAAACATACCCGGTCGGTCGGGTGTTTGCGATGCTGACTGGCACGGAAAAGGTTCGGTTCACGTCCGGTTCGTTTGAGGTCAGCCTAGAGCCTTACAGAGGCCTCAACTACCAGGACGAATCCGCGTGGACCTTGCCTGGAGCCAATAACGAAGCGGAAATCCGCGCATGGCGCGTCAAGCGGAATGCGTTCCTCGCGGAAGAGGATCGTCGGTACGGGCGCTACATCGAAGCTCGAACGGAGTTCGAGCGACGCAGGCAAGCATGCGAGGCCGCTTCCATCCCTGCGCCTGCACCCGCTCCGGCGGTCATCAGGTCACCGTTTCTGGGTTCAGGTGCATGCGTGCTGACCGATGTGGGTTCTGTAGGCTGCCCGGTTTGATTTCATTGCCTGGACAGCCGTGTCACTCCACGCTTCCAGAACCTTGCGTCATGTCAACGGCAGCCGGCTGCTGTTCTTGACTTCTTCCATCACCGCGTAGGTGCGCGTCTCGCGCACGCCCGGCAGTTGCCAGAGCACGCTGCCGGCAAAGTCGCGAAACGCGGCCATGTCGGCCATGCGGGTCTTGATCAGGTAGTCGAAGCCGCCGGCCACCATGTGGCATTCCAGGATCTCGTCGCGCACCTGCACCGCGGCCTTGAACTCG
>NZ_JBPCSJ010000540.1:0-1385 GCF_051007235.1 Hydrogenophaga sp.
GCCCTGCACCCGCTCGACGATCTGTTCGTCGCTCAGTTCGCGGATGGCGCGGTTCACCGTCATGCGCGAAACGCCGAATTCCCGCGCCAGCGCCTCCTCGCCCGGGATGGCGTCGCCTTCCTTCCAGAGCCCGTTCTGGATGCGTTCCAGCACATGCTGCTTGACGCGCTGGTAGGCCGGTGGGGTCGGGTGGGTGCTCATGGGCGCGGGGTTATTGACTTGACAGCTCAGTTTACTTCGGCACAATTTGTATATACATTTCATCCATCCGAACGCGAATTTGTCCGAACAGAAGGAGACGCCGTGAGCACGAACACCGATCCCCGCCTCGACTCGACCCGCGTGGTCCGCGCCCCGCGCGGCAGCACGCTGACCTGCAAGAACTGGATCGCCGAAGCGGCCTACCGCATGATCCAGAACAACCTCGACCCCGAGGTGGCCGAAAACCCGCAGCACCTGGTGGTGTACGGCGGCATCGGCCGCGCCGCGCGCGACTGGGCCTGCTTCGACCAGATCCTGGCCTCGCTGAAAGACCTGAACGACGACGAGACCCTGCTGGTGCAGTCGGGCAAGCCGGTGGGCGTGTTCAAGACCCACGCCAACGCGCCGCGCGTGCTGCTGGCCAACAGCAACCTGGTGCCCAAGTGGGCGAACTGGGAACACTTCAACGAACTGGACCGCAAGGGCCTGTTCATGTACGGCCAGATGACCGCTGGCAGCTGGATCTACATCGGCAGCCAGGGCATCGTGCAGGGCACCTTCGAGACCTTCGTCGAGGCCGGCAAACAGCATTACGGAAATGACCTCTCAGGCCGCTGGATCCTCACCGCCGGTCTGGGCGGCATGGGCGGCGCGCAGCCGCTGGCGGCCACGCTGGCCGGCGCCTGCTCGCTCAACATCGAATGCCAGCAGAGCAGCATCGACTTCCGCCTGCGCACGCGCTACGTGGACAAGCAGGCGCGCGACATTCACCACGCGCTCGAACTCATCAAAGAGCACACCGCCAAGAAGGAAGCCGTCTCCATCGCCCTGCTGGGCAACGCCGCCGAAGTGCTGCCCGAGCTGGTGAAGCGCGCCAAGGCCGGCGGCATCCAACCCGACCTGGTGACCGACCAGACCTCGGCGCACGACCTGATCAACGGTTACCTGCCCGTCGGCTGGACCGTGGAGCAATGGAAGGCCGCGCAGCGCGATCCATCGCAACACGCCCGCCTCACCGCCGAGGCCGCCCGGGGCTGCGCGGTGCACGTGCAGGCCATGCTGGACTTCCAGGCCATGGGCATTCCGACGGTGGACTATGGCAACAACATCCGCCAGGTGGCCTTTGACCACGGCGTGAAAAACGCGTTTGACTTTCCGGGCTTTGTGCCCGCCTACATCCGTCC
>NZ_JBPCSJ010000541.1:0-4174 GCF_051007235.1 Hydrogenophaga sp.
GTGTCGATCACCGTCAAGCTGATCGCCCCGATCGCCATGGAAGAAGGCCTGCGCTTCGCCATCCGTGAAGGCGGTCGTACCGTCGGCGCCGGCGTCGTTGCCAAGATCATCGCCTGATCAAGCCCTGCATAGGGGCACAAAGCCAGTAGGGGTATAGCTCAATTGGCAGAGCGTCGGTCTCCAAAACCGAAGGTTGTAGGTTCGATTCCTACTGCCCCTGCCACCCGACCGGACGGCATCAGGATCTGAGTCCCGTCCTCTGAGTGGTTCACAAGCCCGCCGAAGTCGTCAAGACCTCCGGTGGGCTTGCGTGTCTCAAGCCTCGGCTTCGATGGCGCGCGTTTTTGTCAAGCATCGTCTGGAATTTCATGGCCACTTCCGAAGTTCAAACCGTCAACACCGGCGCCGACAAGGCCAAGCTGGTGGGCGCTGCCGCGCTGCTGTTGGGTTCGTTCGTGGCGTTCTATCTGCTGTCCGGCAAGGGCCCCATCGCGCAATGGGTCGCTTTGCTGGTGGGTGTGGCGGCTGCGGTGGCGGTTTTCGGCGTGTCCGAAGCTGGCAAGCAGCTGGTGGCCTTCGGCCGCGACGCCTGGCGCGAAACCAAAAAGGTGGTCTGGCCTGCCCGCAAGGAGGCGATCCAGATGACGGCCTATGTGTTTGCCTTCGTCTTCGTGATGGCGCTCTTTCTCTGGCTGACCGACAAGACCATTGAGTGGGTGTTTTACGACCTGATCCTGGGCTGGAGGAAATGAGCATGAGCGAACAACAAAGCCCTTTGGGAACCCCGACCGAGGGCATGCGCTGGTACGTGGTGCATGCCTATTCCGGCATGGAAAAAGCCGCTGAGCGCAACATCGTCGAGCGCATCAACCGCGAAGGCATGCAGAGCAAGTTCGGCCGCATCCTCGTGCCGACCGAAGAGGTGGTGGAGGTCAAGAACGGCCAGAAGCGCACCACCGAGCGCAAGTTCTTCCCCGGTTATGTGTTGGTCGAGATGGTCATGGACGATGAAACCTGGCACCTGGTGAAGCACACCAACAAGGTGACGGGTTTTGTGGGCGGCGCCAAGAACCGCCCGGCCCCGATTTCCGAGGAAGACGTTCAGAAGATCGTCAACCAGATGCAGGAAGGCACCGACAAGCCCCGCCACAAGGTGGAGTTCGTCGTGGGCGAATACGTCCGCGTCAAGGAAGGCCCGTTCACGGACTTCAACGGCACGGTCGAAGAAGTCAACTACGAGAAGAACAAGATGCGCGTCTCGGTGACCATTTTTGGTCGTGCCACACCGGTCGAGCTCGAATTCAGCCAGGTCGAAAAGACCTGAATCTTTTCGACCGCAGGCGGTTCAACCCGGCGCCTGCGGTCTTTCCATTTCCGGGTTTCAACCGCGAGGAGGTGGCCGTGATGGTCGCCGATTGCACTCGCAGGAGCTAAAACATGGCGAAGAAAATCGTCGGCTTCATCAAGCTGCAAGTGCCAGCTGGTAAGGCCAACCCCTCTCCCCCGATCGGTCCGGCGCTGGGTCAGCGCGGTCTGAACATCATGGAGTTCTGCAAGGCGTTCAACGCCCAGACCCAGGGCGTCGAGCCCGGTCTGCCGCTGCCGGTGGTGATCACCGCCTTCGCGGACAAGAGCTTCACGTTCATCATCAAGACCCCCCCGGCAACGACCCTCATCAAGAAGGCCATCAAGCTGGACAAGGGTTCTCCGGTGCCCAACAAGCAGAAGGTCGGCAAGATCACCCGCGCTCAGCTGGAAGAAATCGCCAAGACCAAAATGAAGGACATGACCGCTGCCGACATCGATGCAGCCGTCAAGACCATCGCCGGCTCCGCCCGTTCGATGGGCGTGATCGTGGAGGGCGTGTGACATGGCCAAGCTGACCAAGAAGCAAAAAGCCTTTGAAGGCAAAGTCGACAGCAACAAGCTGTACCCGCTGACCGACGCTCTGAGCATCGTCAAGGAGTGCGCCAACGCCAAGTTCGACGAATCCATCGACGTGGCCATCCAGCTCGGCGTGGACGCGAAGAAGTCGGACCAAGTGGTGCGTGGCGCCGTCGTGATGCCCAACGGCACCGGCAAGACCAAGCGCGTGGCCGTGTTCGCCCAGGGTGCCAAGGCTGAGGAAGCCAAGGCCGCTGGCGCCGATATCGTCGGCATGGACGATCTGGCCGCCGAAATCAAGGGTGGCAAGATGGACTTCGACGTCGTGATCGCCTCCCCCGATGCGATGCGCGTGGTCGGTACCCTGGGTCAGGTGCTGGGTCCCCGTGGCCTGATGCCCAACCCCAAGGTCGGCACCGTGACGCCCGACGTGGCCCAGGCTGTGCGCAACGCCAAGGCCGGTCAGGTGCAGTTCCGCGTGGACAAGGCCGGTATCGTGCACGGCACGATCGGCCGCCGTTCCTTCGATGCCGACAAGCTGCAGGGCAACCTGGCCGCGCTGATCGACGCGCTGAACAAGGCCAAGCCGGCCACCAGCAAGGGTGTGTACCTGCGCAAGGTGGCGGTGTCGTCGACCATGGGTGTGGGCGTCCGCGTGGACACCCAGTCCATCTCGGCGTAATCGCAAGAGATTCCCAGGCAACCTCGGTTGCCTGGGTGTGGTGGGCCCGCCCGCCGGCCGCAAGGCCAGCGAGCGGGGCCATCCAAGACCGTTGGCGTCGAGACGATCCGCAAGGCTCCGACCGACTTAATTGTGAAAAGCCAACGCAGATGGCGATCCCGCTGCAGATGGAACCCGGTTCCCGAAACAGTTGGTCGCTGCAATGAAGCGTGCTCCAGGCGCAAGCCGAAAGCATATTAAGGAGTAGACCTTGAGTCTGAATCGCAGTGAGAAAGAAGCGGTCATTTCCGAAGTGACCAGCCTCGCCGCAAAAGCTCAAACGCTCGTGATGGCGGAATACCGCGGCATCACGGTCGCTGCCATGGACAAACTGCGCGTCAACGCCCGCAGCAACGGTGTCAGCCTGAGTGTTCTGAAGAACACCCTGGCCCGCCGCGCTGTGGCTGGCAGCCCGTTTGAAGTGGCCGGTGACCAGATGACCGGTCCGCTGATCTATGGCTTCTCCGAAGACGCCGTGGCCGCCGCGAAAGTGGTGGCCGAGTTCGCGAAGACCAACGACAAGCTGGTCATCCGCGGTGGCGTTTACGGTGGCAAGGTTCTGGATCAGAACGGCGTGAAGCAGCTCGCAAGCATCCCTTCCAAGGAAGTGCTGCTGGCCCAGCTGTGTGGCTTGCTGATGTCCCCGATCTCCCGCACCGCTGTGGTGCTGGGCGCTCTGGCGGCCAAAAAAGGCGAAGGCGCTGCCGCTCCGGCAGCTGAAGCTGAAGCTGCTGCCGCCTGAAGGCGCAGCCAGTTCGTTTAACCAATTGTTAGGAAATCCAAATGGCATTCGATAAAGACGCATTTCTGACGGCCCTGGACAGCATGTCCGTCATGGAACTCAATGACCTGGTCAAGGCCATTGAAGAGAAGTTTGGCGTGTCCGCCGCGGCCATGGCCGCTCCGGCCGCCGGTGGTGGCGGTGCCGCTGCCGCTGCTGCTGAAGAGAAGACCGAATTCAACGTCGTGCTGCTCGAAGCCGGCGCCAACAAGGTGTCCGTGATCAAGGCCGTGCGCGAAATCACCGGTCTGGGTCTGAAGGAAGCCAAGGACCTGGTCGACGGCGCTCCGAAGAACGTCAAGGAAGCGATTGCCAAGGCCGACGCCGAAGCCGCTGTCAAGAAGCTGGTGGAAGCCGGCGCCAAGGCCGAACTCAAGTAATTCGGTTTTGCTCCAAGGCTGGAGAGTCCGCAAGGGCCTCCAGCCTTTGGTGCTTTCAGAAAGCACCGCAAAAGGGCCTGGTGCAGGCCCCTTTGCAGTGTCTTTTGACCCGACTGCAAAAGACCCTTGGTTCGGGTTGCGTGCAATGCGCAACCGTCCGCCAACGCTGGTAGTGGCCAGCCGCCAAGTCTGCAGGTATCGATGCGAGCGATGCCTGCGCCCAGTCCTGAAAGATCGTAGCCCGGAGATCTCATGGCCTATTCCTACACCGAACGCAAGCGAATCCGCAAAAGTTTCGGCAGCCGCGAAAGCGTGCTCGAAGTTCCCTACCTGCTGCAGATGCAAAAGGACGCTTACACGTCCTTCCTGCAGGCCACGGTGCCCTCCACCCAGCGCGTGCACGAGGGC
>NZ_JBPCSJ010000542.1:0-11537 GCF_051007235.1 Hydrogenophaga sp.
GGGGCTGCCCGGAGGGCCGCCGGCGATGTGGTCGCCGTGGTCGTAGAAGATTTCCGAGCAGGGGCCGCAGGGGCCGGTGTCGGCCATCATCCAGAAGTTGTCGCTCTTGTAGCGGCCACCCTTGTTGTCGCCGATGCGGATGATGCGACCCTCTTGCTGGACGCGCTCAGGCGTCCAGCCGGCCTTCACGAAAATGTCTTCCCAGATGGCATGGGCCTCGTCGTCTTCCTGGTAGACCGTGGCGTACAGCTTGTCGGCGGGCAGCTTGTAGACCTGGGTCAACAGTTCCCAGGCCCAGTTCAGGCTTTCCTTCTTGAAGTAGTCACCGAACGACCAGTTGCCCAGCATCTCGAAGAAGGTGTGGTGGCGGGCGGTGTAGCCCACGTTCTCCAGGTCGTTGTGCTTGCCGCCGGCGCGCAGGCAGGCCTGCACCGACGCGGCGCGCACGTAGTTGTGCTTGTCGGTGCCCAGGAACACGTCCTTGAACTGGACCATGCCCGAGTTGGTGAACATGAGCGTGGGGTCGTTGCCCGGCACCAGCGGGCTGGACGCCACCACGGTGTGGCCCTTGGAGGCGAAGAAGTCCAGGAAGGTCTTGCGGATGTCGGCGACGGAAGCAACGGCGGGGGCGGTCATGGTGGCCTGTCTGTGGGAATGATCGGTGGGCGGCGCCGGCTCAAGCCGGCACGAAACCCGGTATTTTGCGGGCGCGCAACCCGTTATTTTCGCAAACTGCGGGATCACCCCGCGTGGCGGTGGTCGCTGAGGAAGCTCAGCACGCGCGGATCGTCGGTGAAAGCGACGTTGAAACGGAACCAGGGGCTGGGCTGCAGGTCGGGGTCAAACAGGTGGCCGGGGCCGAGCAGGATGTCCTGTTCGGCCGCCTGGTAGGCCAGTTCGGTGGCGTTCTGAATGTCGGGGTGGCGCGCCCAGAGGAACATGCCGGCCTTGGGCTCGCAGAACAGGTCAAAGCCCAGGCTCTCCAGCGCATGACCCACCCGCTGGTGCGCCTGCGCCAGCCGCTCGCGCAGGCCGCGCAGGTGCTTGCGCCAGCGGCCGTCCACCAGGGCGCCGTAGGCCAGACGCTCACTGAACTCCGACGAGGTCAGGCCCGAGATCATCTTGAGCTGGGCGAAGTCTTCCAGCAGATCGGGCGGTGCCGCCATGTAGCCCACGCGGATGTTGGGAGAGATGGTCTTGGAGAAACTGCTGATGTAGACCACGCGCTGCAACTGGTCCAGACTGGCCAGCGAAGGCCGCGGCTCGGGGTCGAGGTCAGCGTAGATGTCGTTCTCGACCACGGTGAATTGGTGCTGCTCGGCCAGCTGCACCACGCGGTGCAGGTGCGCCAGGCTGGCGACCGAACCGGTGGGGCTCTGCAGCCGCGGCTGGGTGAAGAACACCTTGGGCTGGTGTTCCTTGACCAGCGCCTCCAGCGCAGCCAAGTCGTAGCCGGCGGGGGTGCGTGGCACGCCGATCAGGCGCGCGCCCAGGAAGCGCAGCGAAAACAGCAGGTTGGGATAGCCCGGGTCGTCCACCAGCACCGGGTCGCCCGGGCGCACCAGGCGGCGCGCCACCAGGTCCATGGCCTGGCTGGAACCCTGGGTCAGCAGCACCTGGTCGGCGCTGACGGCAATTTCCTGCTCGGCCAGCAGGTCGCGCACCAGCTGGCGCAGCGACATGAAGCCCTTGGGTTCGCCGTAGCCGCCCAGGTCCACGTTTTCGGCCGCCAGGGTGCGCAGGCTGCGGCGCATGCCCTCTTCGAACAGCCAGTCGCCCGGCAGCCAGCCGCAGCCAGGTTTCATCTTCAGTGCGCGCGCCTCGAACACGCGGCGCAGGTACCACATGGAATCGAAGTTGTAGTTGGCCGCCTCGGCCGGCGCGTTGCCGGCGCTCAGCCGCGCCAGGGCCTCGCGCTGGCGCACGAAAAAGCCCGAATGCGGGCGAGAAACGAAGTAGCCCAACGCCACCAGCCGGTCGTAGGCGTCGACCACTGTATAGGTGCTGACGCCGTGCGCGTGGGCAAACTGGCGGATGGAAGGGGCCTTGGAGCCCGGTCTCAGGCCACCGCTCTGGATAGCGGCGCGGAATCCCTCGACGATCTGCACCACCAGTGGGGTCGCGCCTTTGGGGTTGAGGGAGAACATGGTCGGGGGGAATTGGGGTTTGTCTGTACAGGACAGCAGGGCTATACAGTGCATCGCTGTGCGGCCGGTGTCTGTATATGTTACCGGCGGGCGTTGGCGCCTACAGTGCGCCCCAGTCTGACATTTCTTGTTCACGAACGGAGCCCCTGCATGCAACGCGAATCCCAAGCTTCCAACGCCCTCCTGATGGCCCGCCGCAACGCCGCCATCCCGCGCGGCGTCGGCCACAGCCACCAGATCTTCATCGCCAAGGGCGAAAACGCCGAGATCTGGGACGTGGAAGGCCGCCGCTACATCGACTTCGCCGGCGGTATCGCCGTGCTGAACACCGGCCACCGCAACGCCGCCGTGGTCGACGCCGTGAAGGCCCAGCTGGACCAGTACACCCACACCTGCTTCCAGGTGCTGGCCTACGAGCCCTACGTGGAACTGGCCGAGCGCCTGAACGCCAAGGCCCCGGGCGACTTCGCCAAGAAAACCCTGTTCCTGACCACCGGCGCCGAAGCGGTGGAAAACGCCATCAAGATCGCCCGTGCGCACACCGGCCGTTCGGGCGTGATCGCCTTCACCGGCGGCTACCACGGCCGCACCATGATGACGCTGGGCCTGACCGGCAAGGTCGCGCCGTACAAGACCGGCTTTGGCCCCTTCCCGGCCGAGATCTTCCACGCCCGGTTCCCCAACGCGCTGCACGGCGTGAGCGTCGATGACGCGATCGCCTCGGTCGAGCAGATCTTCAAGAACGACATCGAAGCCAGCCGCGTGGCGGCCATCATCCTGGAGCCCGTGCAGGGCGAAGGCGGCTTCAACGTCGCGCCCAATGAACTGTGGCAGCGCCTGCGCGCCCTGTGCGACCAGCACGGCATCCTGCTGATCGCCGACGAAGTGCAGACCGGCGCTGGCCGCACCGGCACCTGGTTCGCGGTCGAGCAGACCGGCGTGGCACCCGACATCATCACCCTGGCCAAGTCCATGGCCGGCGGTTTCCCGATCTCGGCCGTGGTCGGCCGCGCCGAGGTGATGGACGCACCCGCCGCCGGTGGCCTGGGCGGCACCTACGCTGGCAGCCCGCTGGCCTGCGCCGCGGCCCTGGCCGTGCTGGACGAGTTCGAGAAGCACAACCTGCTGCAGCGCAGCCGTGACGTGGGTGCGCGCATCACCGCCAGCCTGCAGGCGCTGGCGCAAAAGCACAAGTGCATCGCCGAGGTGCGCGGCCTGGGCGCCATGGTGGCGATGGAGCTGTGCAAGAACGGCGACGTGCACCAGCCCGACGCCGACCTGACCAAGGCGCTGGCCGCCGAAGCCACCAAACGCGGCCTGATCCTGCTGACCTGCGGCACCTACGGCAACGTGGTGCGCATCCTGGTGCCGCTGACCGCCAGCGACGCCGTGCTGGACGAAGGCCTGGCCATCATCGCCGCGTCGCTCGACGCCCTGCAACAGGCATGACGCCCCAGCCTCCCCGCCCGCTCGCGGGTGTGCGTGTCCTGGACCTGTCGCGTGTGCTGGCTGGTCCCTGGGCCGGCCAGATGCTGGCCGACTACGGCGCCGAGGTGCTCAAGGTCGAGCGGCCCGGCGCCGGTGACGACACCCGCACCTGGGGCCCACCCTGGTGGGGCGAAGGCGATGCCCGCGTGGCCGCCTACTTCGTCTGCGCCAACCGCGGCAAGCGCTCGGTGGCCATCGACATCGCCTCACCCGAAGGCATCCAGACCGTGCGCGAACTGGCGCGCGAGGCCGACGTTCTGATTGAAAACTACAAGGTCGGTCAACTGGCGCGCTACGGCCTGGACGCGGTGAGCCTGCAGGCCATCAACCCGCGCCTGATCTACTGCTCCATCACCGGCTACGGCCAGACCGGTCCGCTGGCGCACAAGGCCGGCTACGACTTCGCCATCCAGGCCGAGGGTGGTCTGATGAGCATCACCGGCAACAAGGGTGAAGAGCCGCAGAAGGTGGGCGTCGCCGTCACCGACCTGATGACCGGCGTCTACGCGACCACCGCCATCCTGGCCGCACTGCACGAACGCGCCCGCACCGGCCACGGCCGGGTGATCGATGCCGCGCTGTTCGACGTACAGGTGGCCATGCTCGCCAACCAGGCCAGCAACCAGCTGATCGGGCACAAAACCCCCACGCGCATGGGCAACGCGCACCCGAACATCGTGCCGTACCAGGTGTTCCCCACCCGCGACGGCCACATGGTGCTGGCCGTGGGCAACGACGGCCAGTTCGCCAAGTTCTGCGATGCCGCCGGACAGCCTGCGGTGTCGCGCGACGCACGCTTCTCGACCAACCCGTCGCGCGTGGAACACCGCGCCGCGCTGGTGCCGCTGATCACCGGCTGGACGATGACGAAAGACACGGCCGATTGGATCGCCCTGCTCGACCAGGCCGGTGTGCCCTGCGCGCCGATCCACGACGTGGCGCAAGTCATGCAACATCCGCATGTCGCGGCGCGCGGAATGGCGCTACAACCACACGACGCACAGACGCCGCCCATGGTCGCCAACCCGATGCTCTTTGATGGCCAGCGAGCTGTCGCCGAGCTGTCGCCACCGGCACTGAACGCGCATCAGGCACGCTGGTTGCATGCATCCCCATGACTCGCCCAACGGCACCGCTCCCTTTCACGACAAAGCGTTCATGACCTCCCCTTCCGCACTCGTCACCTTCACCGGTGTGCAGAAAACCTACGACGGGCACACCCTGGTGGTGCGCGACCTCAACCTCGAGATCCAGAAGGGGGAATTCCTCTCGCTGCTGGGCCCCTCGGGCTCGGGCAAGACCACCACGCTGATGATGCTGGCCGGCTTCGAGTCGCCCACCTCGGGCGAGATCGCGCTGGGCGGCGTGCCCATCACGCGCACCCCGCCGCACAAGCGCAACTTCGGCATGGTGTTCCAGAACTACGCACTGTTCCCGCACATGACGGTGGCCGACAACATCGCCTACCCGCTGACGGTGCGCAAGCTCGACAAGAACGACATCGACACCAAGGTCAAGCGCGCGCTGGACATGGTGCAGATGGGTCATATGGGTCAGCGTTACCCGTCACAGATGTCGGGCGGCCAGCAGCAGCGCGTGGCCCTGGCCCGTGCACTGGTGTTCGACCCGCAGCTGGTGCTGATGGACGAGCCGCTGGGCGCGCTGGACAAACAGCTGCGCGAGCACATGCAGATCGAACTGAAAGCGCTGCACCGCAGCCTGGGCGTGACCTTCGTCTACGTCACGCACGACCAGAGCGAGGCGCTGACCATGTCGGACCGCGTGGCCGTGTTCAACGAAGGCGTGATCCAGCAGATCGACGTGGTGGACCGACTCTATGAAACCCCCGCCAACCGCTTCGTCGCCGGTTTCGTGGGCGACAACTCGGTGCTCGACGCGCGCGTGATCCAGAACGACGGCGACACCTGCGAAGTGCAGCTGGCCGACGGCACGCACCTGCATGGCGTCAACGTCAACCACGCCCAGGTCGGCGACACGGTGCAGTGCAGCGTGCGCCCCGAGCGCATTGCCGTGGTCGATGAACACCACAGCGGCGGCAACCGCGTGGCCGCCACCATCAGCGACGTGATCTATTTCGGCGACCACCTGCGCCTGCGCTGCCAGGTGCCCGAGCAACCCGAGATGAGCGTCAAGGTGCCGCTGCAGCACCTGGGCCACATGCAGGCCGGCCAGGTGGTCCACCTGCACCTGCCGGCCACACACCTGCGCGTGTACAAATGATCGCCCCCCTGCGTCGCTTCGCGCCTCCCCCCTGGGGACGCCGCCTGTGGCCCGGCAAAGCCGGTTCCATGGCAGCACTGGAACAAGCACGCGCTCTGGCCAGCATTGATTTCCGTTCCCCCGTTCCTCAACCCCTGGAGACTTTCCACATGCAACTCAAACCCGTCCTGATCGCCGTGGCCGCCCTGCTGGCCTTGCCCGCCATGGCCCAGAGCCAGCTGACCGTCGTCAACTTCGGTGGTGCCAACGGCGCCGCGCAAAAGAAGGCCTACATCGACCCGTTCGAGAAGACCGGCACCAAGATCACCATGGTCGAATACAACGGCGAGCAGGCCAAGATCAAGGCCATGGTCGAAGCCAAGAAGGTCACCTGGGACGTGGTGGAAGTGGAAAGCCCGGACCTGAGCCGTGGCTGCGACGAAGGCCTGTTCGAGAAGCTGGACTGGGCCAAGATCGGCAACAAGGCCGACTTCCAGAAGGCCGCCGTGCACGAATGCGGCGTGGGCACCTTCGTGTGGTCCACCGTGATGGCCTACGACGGCGACAAGCTCAAGACCGCCCCGACCACCTGGGCCGATTTCTGGGACACCAAGAAATTCCCGGGCAAGCGCGGCATGCGCAAGGGCGCCCGCTACAACCTGGAATTCGCCCTGATGGCCGACGGCGTCAAGCCCACCGACGTCTACAAGGTGCTGGCCACCAAGGACGGTGCTGACCGCGCCTTCAAGAAGATGACCGAGCTCAAGCCCAACATCCAGTGGTGGGAAGCCGGCGCGCAGCCGCCCCAGTTCCTGGTGGCCGGTGACGTGGCCATGACCACCGCCTACAACGGCCGCATCGACGCTGCCCAGCGCGAAGGCAAGAACCTCAAGATCACCTGGACCGGCGGCATCTACGACCTGGACTACTGGGTCATGCCCAAGGGCACGCCCAACAAGGACGCCGCCCTGAAGTTCATCGCCATGGCCAGCTCGGCCGACGCGCAGGCCGAATACGCCAAGAACATCAGCTACGGCCCGACCAACACCAAGGCGCTGGGCAAGCTCGACGCCAAGGTGCTGGGCCAGCTGCCCACGTCCGCCGCCAACAGCAAGGACGCGCTGCAGTTCAACGTCGGCTTCTGGGCCGACCAGGGCGAAGCCCTGGAGAAGCGCTTCTCGGCCTGGGCAGCGCAATGATGATGGCCGGCGGAACCCTGGACCTGGCCACGCAGCTGCGCCGCGCCGAGCGGCGTCGCAAGCAGCGCGCGGTGGCGCTCACGCTGCCGCTGCTGGCGTTCCTGGTCGTGTTTTTCCTGGTTCCGCTGGCATCGCTGCTGGTGCGGGCGGTGGAGAACCCGGAAGTGGCCGACGCTCTGCCCCGCACGGGGCAGGTGCTGGCCGGCTGGGATCGAAGCAGCCCGCCCGACGCCGCCGCCTACGCGGCGGTGGTCGCCGACCTGTCGGCGATCGAGGACACCGCGCAAGCCGGCGTGCTGGCGCGGCGCCTCAACAGCGAAGTGCCCGGTGGGCGCTCGCTGGTCATGGGCACCTACCGTGCCGTGCAATCCGAAGACTCGGGCTTCAAGGACCTCCCCGCCGCTCAGGCCAAGGCCAAACTGATCGAGCAGGACGCGCGCTGGGAAGAACTGCCCTACTGGCAGGCCATCGCCCAGAACAGCTCGCGCTGGACGCCCGACTACCTGCTCGCCGCCCTCGACTTCAAGCGCACGCCGCAGGGCGACATCGTCAGGGTGCCCGCCGACGAAGCGGCGTTCTCAGACATCCTCGGCCGCACCTTCCAGATGAGCGCGGTCGTCACCTTCTTCTGCCTGCTGCTGGCCTACCCGCTGGCCTACTGGCTGTCCACCCTGCCCGAGCGCAAGGCCAACGTGATGCTGATCCTGGTGCTGCTGCCGTTCTGGACTTCGGTGCTGGTGCGCATCGCGGCCTGGATCGTGCTGCTGCAGAACAACGGCCTGGTCAACCGCTTTTTCATGTGGCTGGGCATCACCGACACGCCGATCCCCCTGCTGTTCAACCGCGTGGGCGTGATCATCGCGATGGTGCACATCCTGCTGCCCTTTGCCATCCTGCCGCTCTACAGCGTCATGAAGTCGGTGCCGCCCAACTACCTGCGCGCCGCCATCTCGCTGGGCAGCGCGCCGTTCGCCGCCTTCGTGCGCGTCTACCTGCCGCAGACCTACCCCGGCGTGGCGGCCGGCGGCCTGCTGGTGTTCATCACCAGCATCGGCTACTACGTCACCCCCGCCCTGCTGGGCGGCGCGGGCGACCAGATGCTGAGCTACTACGTGGCGCAGTACACCAACGTCGAAGTCAACTGGGGCATGGCCTGCGCGCTCGGTGGCGTGCTGCTGACGGCGACCCTGGTGCTGTACTCGATCTACCGCAAGGTCTCGAAGGCCGAGCTGAGCCTCGGTTGAGCGGGAGTCCAAGATGTTCAAACTGCCCGACTTCCCCGCCTACTACACGCTGCTCGACAAACTGGGCTGGTTCGCCCTGCGCGGCGGCGGCCTGGCCGTGCTGGCCTTCCTGCTGATGCCCGTGATCGTCATCATCCCGCTGTCGTTCAGCGACTCGTCGTTCCTGGCCTACCCGATCGAAGGCTGGTCGCTGCGCTGGTACCGGGAGATGTTCGCCTCCGACGACTGGGCCCGCGCCACCAAGAACAGCTTCATCGTCGCGCCGCTGGCCACACTGCTGGCCACCACGCTGGGCACGCTGGCAGCCATGGGTCTGGCCAACACCAAGTTCCTGGGCAAGGGTTTCATCACCGGCCTGCTGATCTCGCCCATGGTGGTGCCCATCGTCGTGGTCGGCGTCAGCGCCTACCTGTACTTTGCGCGCTGGGGCTTGAACGACTCCTACCTGGGTCTGGTGATCGTTCACGCCGCGCTGGGTGCTCCGTTTGTGGTCACCACTGTGCTGGCCACGCTGCAGAGCTTCAACCACAACCTGGTCAAAGCCAGCCTGAGCCTGGGCGCCAGCCCGCTGGAGACCTTCTTCCGTGTGACGCTGCCCGTCATCGCGCCGGGGGTGATCTCGGGCGCGCTGTTCGCGTTCGCCACCTCGTTCGACGAAGTCGTGGTCACGCTGTTCCTGGCCGGCCCAGAGCAGGTCACGTTGCCGCGCCAGATGTTCACCGGCATCCGAGAAAACATCTCCCCGACCATCGCCGCCGTGGCCACGCTGCTGATCCTGTTCACCACGGCCCTGATGCTGACACTGGAATGGCTGCGGGGCCGAAGGAAATGATGCCCCCACGCTCCACCGCTGCGCGGGTCGCTGCCCCCCGCGGGGGCTGGGCCTGCCTTGGGGCGGCCCGGCGGCTGGCCCGTCTGATGCCCTCGCGCTCCGCCTTTGAACAGGTCTGATATGCCTTTCACCACCGACACCACCCTGTCTGGACAGCACGTTCGGCTGGTGCCCCTGCGCCCCGAGCACCACGACGAGCTGGTCGAGGCGGTGCGCGACGGCGAACTCTGGAAGCTCTGGTACACGGTCATCCCCACGCCCGAGGGCATGGCGGCCGAGATCCAGCGCCGCCTGGGCCTGCAGAAGGCCGGCAGCATGCTGCCCTTCACGGTGCTGGACCCCAGCGGCAAGGCCGTGGGCATGACCACCTGCATGAACATCGACGCCGCCAACCACCGTGTCGAGATCGGCTCCACCTGGTACCGCAAAGCCGTGCAGCGCAGCGCGCTCAACACCGAGGCCAAACGCCTGCTGCTGGCCCACGCCTTCGAGACGCTGGACTGCATCGCGGTCGAGTTCCGCACCCACTGGTTCAACCAGCAAAGCCGCCGCGGCATCGAACGCCTGGGCGCCAAGCTCGACGGCGTGCTGCGTTGCCACCAGATCAACCAGCACCCGGACGCCAAAGGTGCGCTGCGCGACACCTGCGTCTACAGCATCGTGGCGCATGAGTGGCCCAGCGTGAAGGCCCACCTGGATTTCCAGCTGAGCAAACCCCGAACCTGACCCATGACCGACTCCTCCACCTTCAACCAGCCGCTGGGCGGCAATGAGATGCCGCGTTTCGGTGGCCTGGCCAGCATGATGCGGCTGCCCGTCGCGAGCTCCGCGGTCGGTCTGAACGCCGGCTTCATCGGCGTCCCGCTGGACATCGGCACCAGCCACCGGCCCGGCGCCCGCTTCGGCCCGCGCCAGATCCGCGCCGAGTCCTGCCTGATCCGCCCCTACAACATGGCCACCGGCGCCGCGCCATTCGACGCGCTGCAGGTGGCCGACCTGGGTGACGTGCCCATCAACACATACAACCTGCTCAAGTCGGTCGACATCATCGAGCAGCACTACCAGCCGATCCTCGACGCCGGCTGCATCCCGCTCACGCTGGGCGGCGACCACACCATCGCCCTGCCGATCCTGCGCGCGATGAAGGCGAAACACGGCCCGGTGGCGCTGATCCATGTGGACGCCCACGCCGACGTGAACCCCGACATGTTCGGCGAACGCATCGCCCACGGCACACCCTTTCGTCGCGCCGTCGAGGAAGGCCTGCTGATCGGCGACAAGGTCTGGCAGATCGGCCTGCGCGGCAGCGGCTATTCGGCCGAAGACTTTCACTGGCCGCGCCAGCAGGGCTTCACCATCGTGCCGGCGCACGAGGTGTGGTGGCAGTCGCTGGTGCCGCTCATGGCCGACATCCGCGCCAAGATCGGCCCCGACACCCCGACCTACCTGAGCTTCGACATCGACGGCATCGACCCCGCCTACGCCGGCGGCACCGGAACGCCCGAGATCGGTGGCCTGAACGTGCCGCAGGCGCTGGAGATCGTGCGCGGCTGCCGTGGCCTGAACCTGGTCGGTTGCGATCTGGTCGAGGTCTCGCCCGCTTACGACACCAGTGGCAACACCGCGCTGCTGGGTGCCAATCTGCTGTTTGAAATGCTGTGCGTGCTGCCCGGTGTGGCCTACCGCTGACCCCCGTTTGTCACCAGGAAGACCCCATGACCCGCCCCCAGGCCGTCCCCACCGTGCAGATCTCCAACGAACGCGTTATCGTCACCGAATGGCGCTTCGCACCGGGTGCCGAGACCGGCTGGCACCGCCACGCACATGACTACGTGGTCGTGCCCATGACCGGTGGCGAGCTGCTGCTGGAAACGCCCGACGGCAACCGCACAGCCCCGCTGACGCCGGGCCAGTCGTACACGCGGAACGTGGGTGTGGAGCACAACGTCATCAACCCCACCGAGCACGAAGTCGTGTTCGTGGAAATCGAAATGCGCTGACCGCGCCCTGCCCCCTTTTGGCCTCAACACCTCACGAAGAGACATCCCATGGACATGAAGACCTCTCCCCTGGCCCTGCTCAAGGACCCGACCCTGTTGAAAACCGACGCGCTGATCAACGGCGAGTGGGTCAAAGGCGCCAGCCGGTTTGACGTGCTGGACCCGGCCACCGGCCACAAGCTCGCCGACGTCGCCAACCTCGGCCCGGCCGACGCGGAGAAAGCCATTGCCGCCGCGAATGCAGCGTGGAATGGCTGGAAGACCAAGACCGCCAAGGAGCGCAGCATCATCCTGCGCAAGTGGTACGACCTGCTCATGGCCAACCAGGACGACCTGGGCCGCATCATGACCGCCGAGCAGGGCAAGCCGCTGCCCGAAGCCAAGGGCGAAGTGGCCTACGGCGCCAG
>NZ_JBPCSJ010000543.1:0-6451 GCF_051007235.1 Hydrogenophaga sp.
TTCCCATCCCGAACAGGACAGTGAAACGCCTTTGCGCCGATGATAGTGCGGGTTCCCGTGTGAAAGTAGGTCATCGTCAGGCTCTTACAAGCCACCCACACCCCCAGTCTCTGCACAGAGGCTGGGGGTTTGGGCTTTCTGGGGACCGAAAAAACCGCGAAGGGTATATCGCGCGTTTTGGGTTCCAAGTCAGGCATTGAAGATCTGCAGCCCGTTTTGCCGTAATGCGGCGCTGCGTTCGAGTTCGTTCAACAATTGGCGTAGCCAGTCGTCGGCCTGCTCGGGTTCGTCTGGCATGAAGCGCGCCAGATAGGGTGTTGCCTTTGCCCAGGATAGAAAGTCCGGGTAAGTGACGGTTTGCCATTCCAGCAGCTTGAATTTGATCAGCACCTTGAGCGCATGCCGCAGGTGTTTGGTGGGCGATTCGCGGAACTGTTGCAGTCTGGTGCGCGCGCGCGCAAGTGCGGGGTCGACGTCTTGAAACGCACCGCCGTGTCCCGGGATCACGGTGTGTGGCCGCAAGGTTTCGATGAGGTTGAGCGTCTCTTCAACCTCATCGAACGCGGACACCCCCTCCAACTCCGGGAACACCACGCCGAAGCCGTTTTGCCACAGCGCGTCCGCCGACAGGAGCAGGTGGGCGGCCGGTAAAAACAGCACGATGGAGTGGGGGTCGTGTCCTTTAGCGCCGTGGATTTCCCACTCGTGCTCACCCAGCCGGATGGTGGTGCCCGGGATCAAGAGATCCTGGAAGCTGAAGCGCGGACATTGCTGGCCGGTGGCTTCGTAGGTCAGTGCTTCTGCGTCCCAATGGCGAACCGCTTCGGCCTGCCCAGGGGGAATGAGCGTTGTCATCCCTGGATAGCTCGTTCCCAGGGCTGCGTTCCCCCCGCAATGGTCGCTGTGCAGGTGGGTGTTGAGCAAGAGGTCCAGCGGACGCTCGTCCAAGGTTTGCGACAACAGGGCCAGTGTCTGTGCGGCATGGGTGCAATAGCCGGAGTCCACCAGGGCGCTCGGGCCATCGCCCTGGATGAGCACGTTGTTGGCTGAGAGCCAGCCACGTTCAAAGACGGTGACGCCAGCGGACTGCAGGACTTCGGGAATGCTGGGCACGTTCATGAGAGGGGGGCGCCGTGGGTCAGGGCGCCGCGCGCAGCGCACGGCGAAGGATTTTGCCGACGTTCGTCTTGGGCAATTCGTCGCGGAACTCGATGTACTTGGGGCGCTTGTAGCCGGTGAGGTTGTCGTGGCAGAAGCGCGCCACGTCTTCCTCTCTCAGGGTCGGATCGCTCCGCACGACGAAGACCTTGACCGCTTCGCCCTGTTTGGCGTCCTCGATGCCGACGGCGGCGCACTCCAACACGCCGGGGCAGCTGGCAATCACCTGCTCCAACTCGTTCGGGAATACGTTGAATCCGGACACGAGGATCATGTCCTTTTTGCGGTCCACGATGCGTGTGTAACCCCGCTCGTCCATGATGCCGATGTCCCCCGTGCGCAGGAACCCGTCGGCGGTGAAGGCTCGGGCCGTTTCCTCGGCCTGGTTGTGATAACCGACCATCACGTTCGGGCCGTGGATGCAGATCTCGCCGGACGAGCCGACCGGCAGGCTGTTGCCGGCGTCGTCCTTGATGGCGATGGTGATGCCAGGCAGGGGCAGGCCGATGGTGCCGCTGAATTCGCGGCTGTTCACCGGGTTGTTGGTCCCGATGGCGCAGGTTTCGCTCATGCCCCAGCCTTCGATCATGGGGCTGCCCGTCACGCCCAGCCACTGTTTGGCGGTGGCCTCTGAGGCGGCCATGCCACCGGCCTGCCCGAACAGCAGGTGCGAGAAGTCCACCTGGCGGAACTGCGGGTCCTGCAACAATGCATTGAACAGTGTGTTGACGGCGGGCAGCAGGTGGAAGGGACGGCGCTTGAGCGTGGCGACGAAGCCGGGCACGTCGCGTGGGTTGGGCACCAGGGTCATGTGTGCGCCCCAGCGGATGCTGAGCAAGCTCAGCGTGAGCGCGAAGATGTGGTACAGCGGCAGGGCCGCGATGCTGTTGGTCTGGTGCACGTTGCCCACTCGGGCCAGCGCCGGCTGGAACCAGGCTTCGGCCTGCAAGATGGCTGCGATCACGTTGCGGTGTGTGAGCACCGCGCCTTTGGATAGGCCTGTGGTGCCTCCGGTGTATTGCAGGAAGGCCACCGCATCCAGCGTGGCGGTGCTGGGCTTCATCGAACGTGCCCCGCCGTCCGCCAAGGCCTGGCGAAAGGTGACCACCGTTCGAGCACCGAGCGGGCCGGTCAGCGACAAGCGGAACGCCGGTACCAGTTTGGCCAGGTGCCGCACGGCGAAGCTGATCCAGCGCCCGTACCAGAACCCCATCAGGTCGCCCATGCTGGCCACCACCACGTGGCGCACGGGGCTGTGGTCGATCACCTCTTCGAGCGTGTGGCAGAAGTTCTCCAGGATCACGATCGCCTCGGCGCCCGAGTCCCGTAGCTGGTGTTCCAGCTCGCGCGAGGTGTACAGCGGGTTGACGTTCACCACGGTGTACCCGGCCCGCAGGATGGCGGCCATGGTGACGAGGAACTGCGGGACGTTGGGCAGCATGACGGCCACGCGCGCGCCAGGGGGCAGGCCCTGCGCCTGCAACCAGGCGCCAATGGCGGCGCTGTGCTCGTCCAGCTGGCCGTAGCTCATCCAGCGTTCCATGCAGACCGACACGGGGTGCCGAGCGTTCTGGCGCAGCGACTCCTCCAGCAAAGCCGCGAGCGATCGGTATTGCGACGGGTCCACGTCGTGTGGAACGCCAGGGGGATAGTGGGCCAGCCAGGGTCGGTTCATGGTTGCGGGTCGTGTGGATCGGTGCCGCCCATTCTGGCGGCGCCGTGGCCGTGCCCACACAGGGCCAGCCCTAGGCGGCTGTCACCCAGAGCACAGGCGCACGCCGCTCAGGCGCGCTGCAGTTCGCGTGCCAGCGCTGCCTGGCAGGCCGGAAGATCGTCGTCGAAGAGGGCGTCGATCCAGCGCTGCTCGCGCTCCGCGATCGCGGCCAGAAAGTGGCGTGCATCGCCCATCGTGGCAAATGCGCTGAACCCGCGCTCCAGGAACTGCTGCAGCGACGCCAGTCCAGCGGCCTGGGCTGGGCCGCGCATGAGCTTGAGCGCGATCAGCAGCGATTTCATGCGCGTGAGCCGTTGCAGTTCCTGGCCCATGTGCAGCACCACCGCCAGTTGCCGCTGCCGCGCCGCGCGTTCGCCTGTCTGGCGCCAGCTGCGCACGTAGCGTTCGGTGTAGGGGCAGTCGTTGTCCTGGTCCAGCCAGCGCCCGGCAAGTTGATGGTCCAGGCTTTCCGTCAGCGCATGGGTCTCGGCCAGGTCCACCGCCAAATCGGCAACCGCCTCGGGGAACAGGCGTTCGATGGCGCCGGCGATGCGCCCGAACTGCGCGTCGCGCTGCGCGAAGTCGTGTTCACCGTACAGCTCGTCCAGAAAGAAGGTGGTGGCCGCCGCGTGGCGCGGGTCGGTCAGGAAGTCGGTGTAGGTCGCGCGAAAACGCCGCGCCTGCAACTGTTTGACCTGGTGCACGGCGGTGGAAAGCCCGTCTTGCTGCGCCTGTGTGCGCAAATGGGTCACGCGTTCGAGTTGTCGCCGGATGCGGTCGCTGGCGCTGCTGGGGTCGTTCGTCAGGGCGTTCATGCGCGGTCCAGTCTAGGCTGCGTGCGCGGTGGTGGCTAGACGCCAGCCCCTACCCAAGTGCAACGAGCTGTGTGCGGTCGCATGCGATAGTGCGCGCATGACCCCTTCGAGCCCCCCGTCGCCGCACCGCGCATCCGCTCTGGCCCGCTTGCAGCAGGGCATCGCCTTGTCGTCGCTGGTGGGGATGGCGTTGTGGTGGCACTGGTGGTGGCACAGCGCGCCTGTGCTGGCCGTCGTGGGGGCGATGGTGATCGTGTTGGGCTACGCGCTGGTGCTCGCCCTGCAGTTCACCCTGATGGCGCTCATCAACCGCGGCGATACCGCTCCGTCACTGGCGATGGGCGACTTGGTGCGCGCGTGGTGGGTCGAAGTGCGCTTGGCGCCCCAGGTCTTTTCGTGGCGCCAGCCGTTTCGCTGGCATGCCCTGCCCGATGCCGCCGTGCCGCCGGCGCCCGGCCGCACGGCGGCCGTGCTGGTGCACGGTTACTTGTGCAACCGGGGTTTATGGGCACCATGGATGCACGCGTTGCAGCAGCGCGGCCTGCCCTACACCTCGGTCAACCTGGAGCCGGTGTTCGGCTCCATCGACGAGTACGCGCCGCTGATCGAGGACGCCGTGCGGCGCGCGCAAGCCTTGACCGGCCGGCCGCCGCTGCTGGTGTGCCACAGCATGGGGGGGCTGGCCGCTCGGGCCTGGTTGGCCGGCACGCCGGGCGCGAGCGAGCGGGTGTGCGGTGTGGTCACCATCGGCACGCCGCACCGCGGCACCTGGCTGGCGCGCCTGAGCCACATGCCTAACGGGCGGCAGATGCGCGTGGACAGCGACTGGTTGCAGGCACTGGAGGCGCGAGAAGCCGGGCAAGGGCGTCCGCCTTTTGTCTGCTGGTATTCCAACGCCGACAACATCGTGTTCCCGGCCACCACCGCCGTGCTGGCCGGTGCCGACAACCGCCACCTGCACGCCGTCCCGCACGTGGCCATGGCCTTTCACCCCACGGTGATGAGCGAGTCGCTGGCCATGCTTGCGTCGGCCGGCAGTTCGCCGAGCGAGCGCACCGCTGCGTAGAGCGGGGCGAAGTCCGGCGCCGTCAGGTCGAACAGTTGCTGGAATTCGTCGATCACGAAGTAGGTGGCCTGGTAATCGTCGATCTTGTAGCGGGTGCGCATGCAGCGCTGCAGATCGAGCGCGATGCGCCGCGCGCTTGGACTGGTGACGCTGTGGCGCAGCTCGCCAGCCGAGCTCAGGATCCCCGCGCCGTAGGCGCGCAGGCCGTCGGGCTGGCGGATCAGGCCGAATTCGATGGTGTACCAGTACAGGCGCGAGAGCAGTTCGCCCGCACCCAGGTCGTGCGCCTTCAGGCCGCCCTGGCCGTAGCGCTGCACGTAGTCGGCGAACACCGGGTCGAACAGCAGCGGCACATGGCCGAACAGGTCGTGGAACACGTCGGGCTCGACCACGTAGTCGAACTCTTCGGGTTGGCGGATCCAGTCGGTGACCGGAAAGCGCCGGTTCGCCAGCAGTTCGAAGAACGGCCGCTCGGGAATCAAGCCCGGGACGGCCACGATCTCCCAGCCGGTGGCGGCCCGCAGACGGGTGTTGATGTCCTCGAAGCGCGGGATCTGGTCGGGCCGGCCCAGCGCAGGCAGGGCCTGCACAAAGGCGTCGCAGGCCAGGCCGGGCAGCAAAGCGCTCTGCCGCTCGAACAGACGGCGCCAGGTGGCGTGGTCGGCCTCGGTGTAGGCCGCCCAGTCCTGCGCGCAGGTGTAGTCGTCACCGGCGCGGGCGTAATCGCCGCGCGGCGGGCGCTCGCTGGCGCCGTAAACAACGGGTTCAACCGCCATGGTTTTCTCCAGTGAAAGGCGAGGTGCTGCACAGGACCTTCGAAAAGGGCGCAGGGCAAGGCGTGGCGGCGCAGACAGTGGCAGCGCCACGGCCAGCCGCCGCAACGCGGCCCTGAGCCCTTTCTCGAAGGTCAGTCCTTGAGGACGCCGCGGCGGACCTGGTCCAGCTCCATCGTCTCAAACAGCGCCTTGAAGTTGCCCTCGCCAAAGCCCTGGTTGCCCTTGCGCTGGATGAACTCGAAAAAGATCGGGCCCAGCTGGTTCTCGCTGAAGATCTGCAGCAGCAGTTCGCCCGGCGCGCCGTCGACCAGGATGTTGCGGGCCTTGAGCGCCTCGATATCCTCGCCGTGGTTGGGGATGCGCTGGGGCAGCAGCTCGTAGTAGGTCTCGCTGGTGTTGAGCAGCTTCAGGCCTTCCAGCTGCAGCGCGTCCACCGTGTCGTAGAGGTTGGTCGAGGCCAGCGCGATGTGCTGGATGCCCTCGCCCTGGTAGCGGGCCAGGTACTCCTGGATCTGGCCAGCCTTCTCGTTGCCTTCCTCGTTGATGGGGATGCGGATCTTGCCGCAGGGGCTGGTCATGGCCTTGCTCTTGATGCCGGTCTGCTGGCCTTCCAGGTCGAAGTAGCGCACCTCACGGAAGTTGAACAGGCGCTCGTAGAACTCGGCGCACTCGGCCATGCGGCCGCGGTGCACGTTGTGCGTCAGGTGGTCGATGACGGTCAGGCCGTGGCCCACCGGGTTCAGCTCGGCACCCGGCAGCGGCTCGAAATCGACGTCATAGAACCCGATGTTGCCGATGTCGCCGTCTTTCGCACCGTTCTTGCCGCGCCAGCGGTCGATGAAATAGATGATCGAGTCGCCAATGCCCTTGATGGCCGGGATGTTCAGCTCGCCCGGGCCGGCGTTGTTGGCGTAGCCCCAGG
>NZ_JBPCSJ010000544.1:0-7202 GCF_051007235.1 Hydrogenophaga sp.
GGGATGGCCATGCGCGAGTAAGGCGATTCGTTCTCGTCGCCGACCACGGAGATCTGGTCCTGGGGTGCGTGCTTGCGGATGGTTTCGGCCGCGATCACACCGGCCGGGCCGGCGCCGAGGATGACGTGGTGGGTCATGTTGATGTTCTCCAAAAAAAGAAGCGGTCACGGGGACCGCTTCTTCATGCACTCAGTCCCGTTGCGAAGGATCAGAGACCCAGGCGTGCCTTGGTGTCCGCCGTCGGACGGCCTTCGCTGTCCCAGCCGCGCACGTCGTAGTACTTGGGCAGCATCTCGCCGAGCTTGCTGACCGTGCCCTTGCCGGGGCCGGTCTTGGCGGCCTCGGTCATCAGGCGCTTGGGCAGGTTGTCGTCGGCCTTGGTGAAACCGGCGGCGTTGTTGAACTCGCGCTCCATGTTCCAGATGCGCTCGCCGATGTGGTTGAGGTGCTCCATCGTGTATTCCTCACCGCAGGCGGCCTGCACCTGCGGGGCCACGTCGGCCAGCGTCCAGGCGAAGCTGGTGAAGATGCAGATGCCGGCGGAGTCGAAGGCGGCGGTCGCGTCCTGGAAGGCCTTGACCAGTTCGGGCTTGCCCTCGCTCTCGGACGGCTCGGTCTTGACCGGAATGCCCAGCACTTCGGACGCGATGGTGTAGCCGCGCAGATGGCAGGCGCCGCGGTTGGACGTGGCGTACGCCAGGCCGATGCCCTGGATCACGCGGCCGTCGTAGGCCGGGAACTCCTGGCCCTTGACGCTCATGGACAGGTCGGGGTGGCCGTACTTGGCGGTCAGGCGCTTGGAGCCCATGCCGATGTCCTTGCCGAAGCCTTCGCCGCGGGCGGTCATCACGGCCAGTTCGCACAGCGCCTTGGCCGAACCGAACGGCGCCTCAATGCCGATCTGCTCCTTGGTCAGCACGCCCATTTCGTACAGCTCCATCACGGCGCCGATGGTGGCACCGAAGCTGATCGGGTCCATGCCCTCTTCGTTGCAGATCAGGTTGGCGAACTGCAGCGCTTCCAGGTCGTTCACACCGTTGGCGGCGCCCAGGGCCCAGGCAGCTTCGTACTCCAGGCCGCCGTTGGCGCCCCAGTACTCGGGCTTGTTCTGCACCGAGAAGTGGCCTTCGTCGATCTTGGAGATGCGGCCGCAGGCGATGGTGCAGCCAAAGCAGGCCTGGTTGGTCACCAGGTGCTTCTTGCCGTCGGTGGCGCGCGGCGTGGCCATGGCGTCGGCCGAGATGTCCTTGGCGCCTTCGAACTGCACGTCGCGCTGGTTGCGCTTGGGCAGGCCGCCGATCTCGGTGATCACGTTCATCAGCACCTGGGTGCCATAGGTGGGCAGGCCCTGGCCGGTGACGGCGTTGTCGGCCAGCACCTTCTTGGCGGCCTTGGCGGCGGCCATGAAGGCCTTGGGGTCGCGCACATTGCCCACCCCTTTGGTGCCGCGCACCGCAATCGCCTTGAGGTTCTTGCTGCCCATGACGGTGCCCACGCCCGAGCGGCCGGCGGCACGGTGCAGGTCGTTCACCACGGCCGCGTACAGCACGCCGACTTCACCGGACTTGCCGATGCTCGACACACGCAGCAGCGGATCTTGCAGGCTGGTCTTGAGGGCTTCTTCGGTCTTCCAGACGCTCTGGCCCCACAGGTGACCCGCGTCGCGCAGCTCGGCCACGTCGTCGTTGATGTAGAGGTAGACCGGCTTGGCCGACTTGCCTTCGAAGATGACCATGTCCCAGCCGGCCATCTTGAGCTCGGCGCCCCAGTAGCCGCCCGAGTTGGAGCAGGCGATGGCGCCGGTCAGCGGACCCTTGGTGACCACGGTGTAGCGGCCACCGGTGGAGGCCATGGTGCCGGTCAGCGGGCCGGTGGCCCAGATGATCTTGTTCTCGGGAGCGAGCGGATCCACTTTGGGATCGATTTCGCTGGTGAGGTATTTGGTGGCGAGACCGCGCGAACCCAGGTAGGCGCGTGCCCACTCCATGTTCAGCGGTTCGGAGGCGACGGTGCCCGCGGTCAGGTTGACGCGGAGGATTTTTCCAGCCCAAGACATGTGGTGCTCCTTGTATGTGTTGGGGATCAGGCAGCGGACGGCTGGTTGCCCAGCTTGTCGGCCCACTGCTTCATCTTGTCCATGCCGGTCCAGTTGGCGTCCACGAAGGTGATCGCGCCGGTCGGGCAGGCGTCGGCACAGGCCGGGTCGCCACCGCACAGGTCGCACTTCTGGACCTTGCCGGTTTCCTGAACGTAGTTGATGGTGCCGAAGGGGCAGCTGATGGTGCAGACCTTGCAACCCACGCAGGTGGTCTCGTTCACCACCTTGGCGCCGGTCGCCTTGTCCACCGTGATGGCTTCCACCGGGCAGGCGTGCAGGCACCAGGCCTCGTCGCACTGCGTGCAGGTGTAGGGCACTTTCTTGCCGGTGTGGTGGAAGTCGAAGACCTTGATGCGCGACTTCGAGGTGGCGTAGATGCCGTAGTTCTCGAACGAGCAGGCCATTTCGCACTGCAGGCAGCCGGTGCACTTGTCCGGGTTGATGTGGAGGGTTTTCTGCATGAGTTGCTCCGTGTTTTTGTGGGGCCACGATCCACACGAGACGGCCCGGCGGGCGCGTATGCAAATCGCTGCATACGATTGTTGCGAACGAAAGCCACAAACCGCCAAGGGTTAACCCTGATTTTGGAAGCCTCACGCGATCAAAGTCTCAATTTGAGACAGCACCAAACCCAGCCAATAGCCGATAAGAAAATCAATCAAATCAATGCATTCAACCCCATTAAACCCTCAACATCCCCACCTGTTTTGACGCCAGATATGCAATTCAAAGCATAGGAAAAATAACCACAAGAAAAACGCATTTTTTCTTTGAAATCAATCAGATAGATCCACCACCAGCACCGGGAAAAGTTGTCTCAATTTGAGAAATCCATGGGTCCACCCGAGCCAATTCAGGGTTAATCCTGAACAGCCTCCCAAGGCTGCATGTTTCACTGTTTCAGGCACCCCACAACAGGAGACAAACATGCAGGTCCAACTCAAGGTCAACGGCCGGGCGACGACCGTGGACGCGGCGCCCAACACGCTGCTCGTCCAGGCGCTGCGCGAACACCTCAAGCTCACCGGCACCCACGTCGGCTGCGACACCGCCCAGTGCGGCGCGTGCACGGTTCTGATGAACGGCAAAGCCGTCAAGTCGTGCAACCTGCTGGTGGCGCAGGCCGCCGGCAGCGAGGTCAGCACCATCGAAGGCCTGGCCGCGCCCGACGGCACGCTGCACCCCATGCAGGCGGCCTTCAAGGAATGCCACGGCCTGCAATGCGGCTTCTGCACCACCGGCATGGTCATGAGCGCGGTGGACCTCTGTAAACGCCACCCCGACGCCAGCGAAAGCCAAGTGCGCGAAGCGCTGGAAGGCAACCTCTGCCGCTGCACCGGCTACCAGAACATCGTCAAGGCCGTGGTGCAAGGCGCCGCGGCCATGAAGTGACCCTTCACGCCGCGCGGCGCGCAACCCCTTCGAGGGGGCGACACCGGCGGTCTGGCGAGGCCAGTTCCGCGGCGTCCCCCGGCACGATCCAAAGGAGAAACTGACATGGGTGCATCCGATTTCGCCAAACTCCCCCACATCGGCGAGCCGCTTCGCCGCAAAGAGGACTACCGCTTCCTCACCGGCGCCGGCCAGTACACCGACGACATCTCGCTCGCCGGCATGACCTACGCGGTGTTCGTGCGTTCGCCGCACGCCCACGCCAAGATCAACGGCGTCGACAAATCGGCCGCCCTGGCCGCACCCGGTGTGATCGGCGTGTTCGACGGCCAGGACGTTGCGGCCGACAAGATCGCCGGCCTGCCCTGTGGCTGGCTCATCACCAGCACCAACGGGGAGCCGATGAAGGAGCCGCCCCACCCCATCCTGGCCCAGGGCAAGGCCCGCTACGTGGGCGACCACGTGGCCATGGTGGTGGCCGAAACGCTGGAGCAGGCCCGCAACGCCGCCGAGCTGGTGGCCGTGGACTACGAGCCCCTGGGCGCCACGGTGGACGTGCGCGACGCCCAGCAGCCCGGTGCACCGGCAGTGCACGACATCGCGCCCGACAACCACTGCTACAAGTGGGCCATCGGCGACAAGGCGGGGGTCGACGCCACCTTTGCCAACGCGGCGCACGTCACCAAGATCGACCTGGTCAACAACCGTCTGGCGCCCAACCCGATGGAACCACGCGCGGCCATCGGCTCCTACAACCGGGCCGGCGACGACTACACGCTCTACGTGGCCAACCAGAACCCGCACGTCGAACGCCTGCTGATGACCGCCTTCGTGATGGGCCTGCCGGAACACAAGGTGCGCGTGATCGCCCCTGATGTCGGCGGCGGCTTCGGCGCCAAGATCTTCCTCTACGCCGAAGACGTGTGCCTGACCTGGGCGTCCAAGAAGCTCAACCGGCCGATCAAGTGGACCTGCGACCGCAGCGAGGCCTTCCTATGCGACGCGCACGGCCGCGACCACGTGACCCATGCCGAGCTGGCCATGGACAAGGACGGCAAGTTCCTGGGCTTTCGCGTGCACACCGACGCCAACATGGGCGCCTACCTGTCGACCTTCGCTTCGGCGGTGCCGACCATCCTCTACGCCACGCTGTTGGCCGGTCAGTACACCACGCCGCAGGTCTACGTCGAGGTCGACGCCTGGTTCACCAACACCTCGCCGGTGGACGCCTACCGCGGCGCTGGCCGCCCCGAAGCGACCTACCTGCTCGAACGCATCGTCAGCCGCGCGGCCTGGGAAACCGGCCTGAGCCAGGACGAGATCCGCCGCCGCAACTTCGTCAAGGACTTCCCGTACCAGACGCCGGTGGCCCTGCAGTACGACACCGGCGACTTCCATGCCTGCATGGACAAGGCCAACGAACTGGCCGACGTGGCCGGCCTGCCGGCGCGCAAGGCCGCCTCGCAAGCCAAGGGCCTGCTGCGCGGCATCGGCTACTCCAGCTACATCGAGGCCTGTGGCCTGGCCCCGTCCAACGTGGCGGGGGCGCTGGGTGCCCGGGCGGGCCTGTTCGAGTGCGGCGAGGTGCGCGTGCACCCCACCGGCAGCGTGACGGTGTTCACCGGCTCGCACAGTCACGGCCAGGGCCACGAAACGACCTTTGCGCAAGTGGTGGCATCGCGCCTGGGCCTGAACCCGGAGCAGGTCGACATCGTGCACGGCGACACCGGTCGCGTGCCCTTCGGCATGGGGACCTACGGCTCGCGCTCGATCTCGGTCGGTGGAGCGGCCATCATGCGCGCGCTGGACAAGATCGAGGCCAAGGCCAAGAAGATCGCCGCCCACCTGATGGAGGCCAGCGACGCCGACATCGACTTCAGCAACGGCGAGTTCACCGTCAAGGGTACCGACAAGAAAGTGACCTTCGGCCAGGTGGCCCTGACGGCCTACGTGCCGCACAACTACCCGCTGGACAAGCTGGAGCCGGGCCTGAACGAAACCGCCTTCTACGACCCGACCAACTTCACCTTCCCGGCCGGCACCTACATCTGCGAAGTGGAGGTGGACCCCGCCACCGGCGTGGTGCGGGTCGACCGCTTCACCGCGGTGGACGACTTCGGCACCATCATCAACCCGATGATCGTCGAGGGCCAGGTGCACGGCGGCATCGTGCAGGGCATCGGCCAGGCGCTGATGGAGCATTGCATCTACGACCGCGAGACCGGCCAGCTGATCACCGGTTCGTACATGGACTACACCATGCCGCGCGCCGACGACTTCCCCAACTTCACCATCGGCCACGTGTGCACCCCCTGCACCACCAACCCGCTGGGCACCAAGGGCTGCGGCGAAGCCGGCGCCATCGGCTCGCCACCGTCGGTCATCAACGCCGTGCTCGACGCCCTGGCCCCGCTGGGCGTCAAGGAGCTGGACATGCCGGCCACGCCGCACCGCGTGTGGCAAGCCATCCAGTCGGCCAAAGCCTGAGTCAGAGGAGCAACACATGTACTCATTCGCCTACGACAAACCCGCGTCCCTGTCCGACGTGCTCGCCCGGCTGGCGGCCGGTGGTCAGCCCCTGGCCGGTGGCCAGACCTTGATCGCCTCGCTCAAGCAGCGCCTGGCCCAGCCCGAGACCCTGGTCGACCTGGCCGGCATCGCCGAGCTGCGCGGTATCCGCCGCGAGGGCCAGTCCCTGGTGATCGGCGCCATGACCCGGCACGAAGACGTGGCTGGCAGCGCCGAGGTGCAGCAGGCCATCCCGGCGCTGGCGGCCCTGGCCGGCGGCATCGGCGACCGGCAGGTCCGCGCCATGGGCACCCTGGGCGGCTCGGTCGCCAACAACGACCCCGCCGCCTGCTACCCCAGCGCCGTGCTCGGCCTGGGCGCCACGGTGCACACCAACCGCCGCCAGATCGCGGCCGACGACTTCTTCCAGGGCCTGTACACCACGGCACTGGAAGCGGGCGAGATCATCACCGCCATCCAGTTCCCCATCCCGCAAAGGGCGGCCTATGCCAAGTTCCGCCAGCCTGCCTCGCGCTTCGCGCTGGTGGGGGTGTTCGTGGCCCAGACCGCCAGTGGCGCGCGCGTGGCCATCACCGGCGCGGGCAACGGCGTGTTCCGCCACGCAGGGCTGGAAGCAGCCCTCTCGCGCAGCTTCACGCCCGAGGCGGTGGAAGGCGTTGCCGTGGACGCGGGCGAACTCAACGCCGACCTGCACGCCAGCGCCGCCTACCGCGCCCAGCTGATCAAGGTGCAGACGCAGCGGGCCGTGCGTCAGGCCCATGGCTGAGGCAGCCACCACATCGATCGACTCGCTGACCCACGCCCTGCAAGGCGTGGGTTATCACGCCCCTCGGTCCCTGGTCACGGCCGTGTTCCTGGCCCTGCGGCTGCAGCGGCCGCTGCTGCTGGAAGGCGAACCGGGCGTCGGCAAGACCGAACTGGCCAAGGCACTGGCCCAGGTGCTGCAACGCCCGCTGCTGCGCCTGCAGTGCTACGACGGCATGGAGCAGCGCGAGGCGCTCTACGAGTGGAACCACACCGCCCAGCTGCTGCACATGCGGGCGATGCAGGACAGGGCCAACCCCGACGACCTGGAACGCGAGGTGTATCAGGAGCGCTACCTCATTCGCCGCCCGCTGCTGCAGGCCTTGCACACACCCGCGCCCGGCGCGGTGCTGTTGATCGACGAGGTGGACCGCGCCGA
>NZ_JBPCSJ010000545.1:0-3526 GCF_051007235.1 Hydrogenophaga sp.
CAGGGCAAGCTCGAAGACATCCTGGCCAACCCGGCGAGCCTCAAGCGCCTGATGGTCAAGGAGATCGAAGCCGACGCCAAGACCTTCGCCGACCCGCGCCGCACGCTGATCCAGGCCGAGAAGAAGGCCGTGGCCGAGATCAAGGTGGTGGACGAACCGGTCACGGTGGTCATCTCCAGCAAGGGCTGGGTGCGCGCGCGCACCGGCCACGGCCACGAGGCCGCCAGCTTCGCCTTCAAGGCCGGTGACGGCCTGTACGGCACCTTCGAATGCCGCACGGTGGACACGCTCATCACTTTCGGCAACAACGGCCGCGTCTACAGCGTGCCGGTGGCCAGCCTGCCCGGTGCGCGTGGCGACGGCCAGCCCATCACCACGCTGATCGAGCTGGAGTCCGGCACACAGCCGCTGCACTACTTCGCCGGCCCGGCCAACGCCACGTTGCTGCTGTCCGGCACGGGCGGCTACGGTTTCCTGGCCACGGTCGAAAACCTGGTCTCGCGCCAGAAAGCCGGCAAGGCCTTCATCAGCGTGGGCGAGGGCGAGACGATCTGTGCGCCGTCGCACGCGATGCACACCTCGGGTGGCCAGCCGCTGCTGCCGGCCACCCACGTGGCCTGCGCCTCCACGGGCGGCCGCATCCTCACCTTCGAGATCGGCGAACTCAAGCTGATGGAGAAGGGCGGTCGCGGCCTGATGCTGATCGACCTGGAAGACAAGGACACGCTGGCTGGCGCCTGCGCCTACACGCGCAGCGTGAAGATCGAAGGCATTGGGCGCGGTGGCAAGGAGCGCGACGAAACGCTGGAGATCCGCAGCCTGAACAACGCCCGGGCCGCGCGTGGCCGCAAGGGCAAGGCGGCCGACCTGGGCTTCAAGCCCAACCGCATCACGAGGGTGGAATGATGACCACCGCCGGGCCGATCCCCAGGCGCTCAGCCCCGCCGTGCGCAGCATATAGGGGCGTCCTGTGAGCACAGACAGCGTCGGCCTGTTCCTGATGCTGGCAAGCTTTGCGCTCACCTTCTTCGTCGCGCGCACCTTGGGCAAGCGCCTCAAGGCCAGGCGCGAAGCCGAGCAGGCCAAACAGGCCGAACGCGACCTGGCCCGGCAGAGCCGCCAGGTGCGGCGCGCAGCAGAGCGCAAAAAGAAGACCTGACGCGCACAAAGCACCCACGGCGTGCCGGGCGGCGCCCAGTCGCCAGAATGGCGGATCTTTGAAAGGATGGCCATGAAGTCGATGGGCAAACGGGCCGACGGCCAGCGGCTGGAGCGCATGCAGGCCTCGGCCCAGTGGCGCGGTCAGGGCTTCCACAACGTGTACCCGGTGGCGCCGGGGCTGCGCGATCCCGCCGCGCCGTTCCCGAGCGTGAAAGACTTTCTGTGGGGCGGCGAACGCCGCGTGCCCACCGCCCCGCTGCCCGCGACCGACCCGCGCGAGGGCTGGCGCCGGGTGCCGCAGAGCGGCCTGCGCGCCACCTGGCTGGGCCACTCGACGGTGCTGGTCGAGATCGGCGGGAAGCGCCTGCTGACCGACCCCGTGTGGGGTCCACGCGCTTCGCCGTCCACCCTGGTCGGCCCCAAGCGTTTCCAGCCCGTGCCGCTCAAGGTCAAGGAGCTGCCGGCGGTGGACGCGGCCCTGGTCTCGCACGACCACTACGACCACCTCGACTACCCCACGGTGCGTGAACTCAACCAGCGCGGCGTGCCCTTCGTCACCTCGCTGGGCGTGGGCGCGCACCTGCAGGCCTGGGGCGTGCCGGCGGAGCGCATCACCGAGCTGGACTGGTGGGAAGAACACCGCCTGCCCGGCAGCGATGTCACGGTCACGGCCGCGCCCTCGCAGCATTTCTCCGGCCGCGGCCTGAAGGACCGCAACGCCACGCTGTGGTCCTCGCTGGTGATCCGGTCGGCGAAACACAGCGTCTTCTTCAGCGGTGACACCGGCCTGACTGATGCCTACGGAGAGATTCGTGAGCGCCTGGGACCGTTCGATCTGGTGATGCTGGAAATCGGCGCCTTCCACCCCGCCTGGGGCGACATCCACCTCGGGCCGGACAACGCGATGAAAGCGCACCAGATGCTGGGCGGGGGCGTGCTGCTGCCGGTGCACTGGGGCACCTTCAGCCTGGCCATGCACGCCTGGGACCAGCCCGCCGAGGTGTTGCATGCGCTGGCCGAGCAGAACGGGACACCGCTGCTGATGCCACAACTCGGGCAAGCAGTGGAACCCGCGCACGTCGAGCGCACCGACCCCTGGTGGCGGCGCGTCGAGACCCAGCCCGGTCAACCTCCCGCGGGCGAACCCGAGCACCCGCCCCAACACCTGCCCAAGGCCCTGCACTGGCCGCTGGACTGAACCACCCATGAACACTTCCGACGCCGTCTTCGGCCCCCACCTCAAAGGTTTCCCCACCGCGGGCGCGTCGCTCACGCGCGAGCAGGTTCCCGCGCAAGGCTGGCAGCTGCTGCGCGGCGACCTGGCCCTGCCGCTCGCTGTGCTCAAACAGTCTGCTCTGCAACACAACCTGCACTGGATGCGCGACTTCTGCGCGCAGCGCGGCCTGCACCTGGCGCCGCACGGCAAGACCAGCATGTCGCCCGAGCTGTGGCAGCTGCAGCTGGACGCCGGTGCCTGGGGCATCAGCTTCGCCACCGTGTTCCAGGCGGCGGTCGGCGCGCGGTATGGCGTGCCGGTGCTGCTGATCGCCAACCAGGTGATCCAGCGCGCCGAGCTGGACGCGCTGGCGACGCTGCATGCCGAACGGCCGGGTCTGCGCTCGATGTTCCTCGTCGATTCGGTCGGGCAGGTGGACGCCATCGAAGCCTGGGCCGCTGACCGCGCATTCCAGGGCCGGTTCGAGGTGCTGCTGGAACTGGGCCTCGCCGGCCAGCGCACCGGCACCCGCACGGCCGATGAGGCACTGCAGGCGGCCGCCCGCATCGCCGCCAGCCCGGTGCTGCAACTCGCGGGCATCGAGTGCTACGAGGGCACCACCGCGCACTGCGACCACGCCAAAGACCGTGCCACCGTGCAAGGCCTGATGGACCGCGTCGACGCCATCGCCCGCGAGGCCATCGCACAGGGCTGGTTCGCGCACGAAGAGATCGTGCTCACTGCCGGCGGCTCGGCGATCTTCGACCTGGTGGCCGAACGCCTGACCCCCGCGCTTGGTCGCCCGGTGCGCGGCGTGCTGCGCTCGGGCTGTTACCTCACACACGACCACCAGCGCTACACGCGCTACCTGTGCTGCGTGGGCGAACGGTTGAACCTGAAGGAAACCCTGAAGCCCGCGCTGGAGGTGCTGGCCTGCGTGCAGAGCCAGCCCGAACCGGGTCTGGCGCTGCTCTCCATGGGCAAGCGCGATGTGTCGTACGACCTGGACCTGCCGCAGCCCGTGTGGCGCTCGCACCTGCCGCACAGGAGGCAGGGCGGCTCGCCGCAGCCCGTGCCCGCCCACTGGCGCATTGACGCGCTGAACGACCAGCACGCCTACCTGCGCTTCGACGCCACGGCGCCGCGGGC
>NZ_JBPCSJ010000546.1:0-1974 GCF_051007235.1 Hydrogenophaga sp.
CCGCACGTGGTGGGCGACGTGAACATCCACGAGGTGTGCGAGCGTGTGCGCTCGCTGATCGTGGCCGAGTTCCCGCGCGGCTTGAAGGTGGTGCGCGACTACGACACCTCCATCCCCGAGTTCCGGGGTGACCGTGAGCAGCTCATCCAGGCGGTGCTCAACATTGCGCACAACGCGGCGCAGGCGCTGGCCGACCGTATCGCGGCCGGTGACGCGCAGATCACCTTCCGCACGCGTGTGGGTCGGCAGGTCACCTTCGGCAAACAGCGCTACCGCCTGGCACTGGAATTGCATGTGATCGACAACGGGCCCGGCGTACCGGACTCGATCAAGGACCGCATCTTTTTCCCGCTCGTGTCGGGGCGCGATGGCGGATCCGGCCTGGGGCTGACGCTGGCGCAAACCTTCGTGCAGCAACACCATGGCCTGATCGAGTGCGAGAGCGAACCGGGCCGGACGGACTTCAAGATCCTGATTCCGTTGCCTTGACCACAACACACACGCGCCGCTGAAGGGACACGCCACACATGAAGCCGATCTGGATCGTTGACGATGACCAATCCATCCGCTTCGTGCTGGAAAAAGCGCTGCTGCGCGAGAACCTGCCCACGCGCAGCTTCACCAACCCGCAGGAAGTCCTCAAGGCGCTGACCGAGACCCCTGAGAGCGAAGGTCCGCAAATCCTGGTGAGCGACATCCGCATGCCAGGCGGGTCCGGCCTGGACCTGCTGGAGAAAGTCAAGGAGAAGCTGCCCGGTCTGCCGGTCATCATCATGACCGCCTTCTCCGATCTGGACAGCGCCGTGTCGGCCTTTCAGGGCGGAGCCTTCGAGTACCTGCCCAAGCCCTTCGACCTGCCCAAGGCGGTGGAGCTGATCCACCGCGCGGTGGAAGAGAGCCAGCGCGAAGAGGTCGCGCAGGAGTCGGTGGCCGGCGCGCCCGAGATGCTGGGCCAGGCCCCCGCCATGCAGGACGTGTTCCGCGCCATCGGTCGCCTGTCGCAAAGCAATGTGACGGTGCTCATCACCGGTGAATCGGGCTCGGGCAAGGAGCTGGTGGCGCGCGCGCTGCACAAGCATTCGCCGCGCGCGAGCGGACCGTTTGTGGCCATCAACACGGCAGCCATACCGAAGGACCTGCTGGAGTCCGAACTGTTCGGTCACGAGCGCGGCGCTTTCACCGGCGCGCAAACGATGCGCCGCGGCCGCTTCGAGCAGGCCGAGGGTGGCACGCTGTTCCTGGACGAAATCGGTGACATGCCGTTCGACCTGCAGACGCGCCTGCTGCGTGTGCTGTCCGACGGCCACTTCTACCGCGTCGGTGGGCACAGCGCCGTCAAGGCCAATGTGCGCGTGATCGCCGCCACGCACCAGAACCTGGAGCAGCGCGTCAAGGAAGGCGGCTTCCGCGAGGATCTGTTCCACCGCCTCAACGTGATCCGCCTGCGGTTGCCCGCGCTGCGCGAGCGCCGCGAAGACGTGCCCATGCTCACGCGCTTCTTCCTGCAGCAAAGCGCCAAACAGCTGGGCGTGGAGCCCAAGCGCATTTCGGACGGCGCGCTGCGTCTGCTCGGCGGGTTCGACTTCCCGGGCAACGTGCGCCAGCTGGAGAACGTCTGCCACTGGCTCACGGTCATGGCGCCGGCCCAGGTGATCGAGGTGAAAGACCTGCCGCCCGAGGTGCTGGCGGTCACCGGTGGTGTGCCGGCCGAGCCACCTGTGGTGGCGCCGGTGCCCGAGGCGTTCCCTGCGGCATTGGAGCCGGCCCCTGCGGCCTGGGCGGCCGCACCGGTGGTCCAGGCACCCGTCCACGCGCCCGAGCCCGCCATGCCGGTCGCAGCGGCGGTCGTGCCCACGGCGCCCAGTGCCCCGGTGGTTTCTGCAGTCGCTTCCTGGGAAGGCGGCCTGCAGGCCGAAGCGCAGGCCCTGCTGGAGGCCGGCCGCACCGACGTGTGGGACGTGCTCACCCGCCGCT
>NZ_JBPCSJ010000547.1:0-4398 GCF_051007235.1 Hydrogenophaga sp.
GTCTGACACTGTGCCGCCGGACCGCCACGCAGAAACAAGAAAGGGAGCCGATGGCTCCCTTTCTTGTTGGATCAAAGTGATCAGCGGTTCGCTGTGGTTTTGCGACGCACCGCTAGCATGCCCAGGGCACCAAGCCCCAACAAGGCGATGGATCCCGGCTCAGGCACGCCTGTTGGAGGAGTGCTGGTCATGCCAGAGACGGACAGAAGCTTGAAGGCATCGATCTTCGAGTCGCTGTTGCCCATCGCGCTGATGAGCCAGTAGCTGGAGAAAGTCGTGGTCGAAACGCCAGCGCTGCCACCTGCGACAAGGTTGCCGCTGCTGTTGTTCGATGCACCGACGTCGAAGTAATCGCCAATCAATTTCCAGCTGGAATCTGATTTGTTGTAAGTGGTCGGTCCGTTGGCTGCTGTGCCGGTCCACGCATACACAGAAATGTCAGAGTCGTTGTATCCGTTGTAGGAGTTGTCGGTGCCGTTCCAGCCGATTTGGAAAGATGACAATGAGACCGTTGAAGCGAAGTTCAGCACCAGAGCATCAATGCCCCCGTAGCTGTCCACCGCATGCGGCCCGGTGGCGTTGGGATCCTCATTGACATTGACCACACCCAAGCCACCGCCTCCCCACGAATACACAGATGCGCTGATGGCAGTCGATCCGCTGGTGGCCACAGCACCCACACGAACATCAGTGGTGGTACCGGATCCACATGGATCCCAGGCACTGTAAGCACCCGAGTTGGACACTTTGGCGCCATTGCTGCAAGTGCTGAAGTCCTGCGTCCATGAGGCGGCGTTGGCACTGCCCATCGAAGCCAGCAAGACAGTTGCAGCGATTGACCAGGGACGGCAGGCGGAAGTGTTCGAAGACTTCATGGGGTAACTCCCGAAGCGATAACAAGCAGTTACGACTTGCACGCAAATTTCAGGCCATCTTTTAAGTGGCTTACGAATCATCGACTTACAAGCTGCCTGGCCACAGGACGAGCTGAATTGTAAAAAAAGTCGACAAATCAAGGTTGAAGTCCGACCAAGTCACGTGCATCGGTTGCACCCTCAAACCGGTCGCTGATTTTCAAAGCCTCCCGCGCTTCGTCCCGCGCCTCTGCCTTGCGTCCGGTGGCAAACAGCACCTTGGCCAGGTGATATCGAATCTCCGGGTTGCCGGGTGCCCGTAGCCGGGCGTCGCGCAGCAATGGCAAGGCCTGTTCGGTCTGGCCTTGCTGAAACAGCACCCAGCCCAGCGTGTCGATCACCAGTGGGTTCTGCGGTGCCAGCTTGTGTGCGGCCTGAGCAGTCTGCAGGGCGGCCGGGTCCTTGAGCTTGAGCTGGGCGTTCGCCAGGTTGTTCAAGGCTTGCGCGTTTTGCGGTTGCACCTTGAGCGCCGCCTTGTAGGCGGTGGCCGCATCGCCGAACCGGCCGGCCCGGGCGTGCAAATCGCCTACCTGCAACTGAACCGCCACGTCGTTGGGCGCCTGACGCAGTCGCTGGCGCCCGATGTCCAGCGCTTCATTGCCCTGGTTCTGGCTGGCCAGGATGTTCATCAGCGTCAGCGTGGTGCCGGTACTGGGCTCCACCTTGTGGGCCTGGCGGTGGGACGCGATGGCGACGGTCGGGTTCTTGCGCGCCATCGCCAGATCGCCCAGCAGGCTGTGCCCCAGGGCTTTGTTCGGCTGGCTTTGAGCGATTTGTCGGGCTCGGGCTTCGGCCTTGTCGGACGAGCCTTGGCGCTGTTCCACCTGCACCATGAGCGCTTGCGCAGGGATGAAATTGGGTTGGTCGCTCAGCGCCTTGCTCAGGCTGTAGGCCGCCCCGTCCACATTGCCTGCGGCCAGTTGCAGACGGGCAATTTCGGATTGCTGGGGGGCGTTGAAGTCTGCCACGCGGGTCGCACTGCTCAGCGTGCCGCGTGCTCCGTTGTTATCGCCCAGCGCGAGTTGGGCACGCGCATAGATCAGCAGCGAGGACAGGTCATTGGGTTGTTTGGCCAGGGCGATCTTGCCTTCTTCCAACGCCTGTTGCGGCTTGCCCTGGCGCAGGTTGAGCTCCATGAGTGCCAGGTTCCAGCGCATGTCCTTGCGGTCGCTGGCGTCGCGGGCGCGCAGCAGCCAGCGCATGGCTTCTTCGCTTTGGCCTTTGCGCTCGCTCACGCGCGCCATTTCAGCCATCGCGTCGCTGTTTTTGGGGGCGTCTCGAAGCAGGGCGGTCAGTCGCTGCTCGGCTGCGACCATCTGGTTGGCGTCGATGTCCATGCGCGCCAGCTGCAGGCGCGACGCAGGCAGCTTGGGGTTCAGGCTCAGCGCCTTTTCGTAGGCCTGACGTGCATCGGCCGTTTTGCCGCTTCGCAGCAGCATGTCGCCCAACTGGTGTTGCAGACCAGAGTTGTCAGGGTAGCGTTTGACCATGTCGCGCACCAGCGCCAGCGCCTGCGGCAGGCGGTTCTGCTGGGCATAGAGCTGCGCCAGCGACATGCCGGCGGACACTTGGCCAGGGTCCTGGCGCCAGGCGGTTTCCAGCTCGGTGATGGCACCTTCGGTCTTGCCGCTGCCCAGCAGACTCAGGCCCAGCGCGGTGCGGAACTCGGGCCGGTCCTGCTTCTTGACGGCTTCCTGCAGGAACTGGGTCGCGCGGGCGGTTTTGCCCTGCGACATGTAGGCCGAGCCCAGCAGGTTCAGCGCCAGGCCGTCGTCCGGGTTGCTGCGCAGGTAGGTTTCGAGCAGCGGAATGGCCAGTGCGGTGTTGCCCTCACTCATCTGGATACGTGCGAGCAGGCGGACCACCGGGCTGTTGGGTTGCACCTTGAGGAAGGCTTCGAGGTACTGCCGTGCCTTGGCCAGCTCGTTCAGACCGTAGTGCGACAGACCGTTGAGCATGAGCAGCTGAGGGCGGTACTGCACGTAGGCAATGGGCACCGGGTCCAGCAGCTGGGTGACTTCCTGCAGCGCGGCCTTGGCGACCGCTGGCTGGTTCTCGCGCTCGGCCACCAGCGCACGCAAGTAGGCGGCTCGTGGCTCCTTGGGCGCTGCGGTCTTGAGCTGGTCCAGCGCCTGAGAGGCTTCCTTGAGCTGGTTGCGGTCGATGAAGATGCCGGCGCGGGCAATCAGCGCCTCGGCGTGATCTGGCTTCAGGCTCAGCGCCTTGGCGTAGTCGGCCAGCGCAGCTTCGAGGTTGCCCTGCACGTGGCGCACCGAGCCTTTGACGTAGTACACCTCGGCGTCGTCCGGCGCGACCGCCACACTGCGCTCGGCGGCCTGCAGTGCTTCGGCGAACTGCCGGGCACGCACACGTACCGGCACTTCGGCCAGCCAGACGTCGGCGCGCCTGTCGTTCAGGGCACGGGCCTGCTTGATGGTCGCCAGGGCCTCACGGTTGTCACCCAAGTCGGTGTGGGCGCCAGCGCGCAGCAGCAGCAGCGTCTGCAATGCGTCGTTGGGCAGCCCGCTGGGTTGCAGCTGCGGGTGCACCAGCATCTCGCGCTGACGGCCCTGGGCGATGATCACCTGCGCCAGCGGCGCCGCCACTTCCGAGCGGCTGATACCCAGGCGCAGCGCTTCGTTGTAGGCCACCTCGGCACCGACCACGTCGCCGTTTTGCTGCAGGGCGCGGCCCAGCAGGAACTGGATGGCCAGCTTGTTGGGCTCGTTGCGCAGCGCGTTCTTGAGCTGGATGATGGCGCCTGCATAGTCCTTCGAATCGAAGCGCTGCAGCGCGTCTTCGTAGAAGCTGGCGGCCAGAGCCGGTAGGCTGGCGCCCAGAAGCCCGGCCAGCAACAGGGCCTGGGCGGATCGGTGCAGTCGCAGCGGCAGCGGCAATGGGCGGAGGCGGTTCATGCGTCCATTTTCGCGCATCCACCATGAAAAGGGCCTCCGAAGAGGCCCTTTGGCTGACCGCCTTGCGGTCTTTACAGCGAATCGATGAAGCTGCGCAGCTTGTCCGAGCGGCTGGGGTGCTTGAGCTTGCGCACCGCCTTGCTCTCGATCTGGCGGATGCGCTCGCGCGTCACGTCGAACTGCTTGCCCACCTCTTCCAGCGTGTGGTCGGTGCTCATCTCGATGCCGAAACGCATGCGCAGCACCTTGGCTTCGCGCGGCGTGAGGCTGTCCAGGATTTCCTTGACCACTTCGCGCAGACCGGCCTGCATGGCTGCCTCGATGGGCGCCGTGTTGGCCTGGTCTTCGATGAAGTCGCCCAGGTGCGAATCGTCGTCGTCGCCGATGGGGGTTTCCATCGAGATCGGCTCTTTCGCGATCTTCATGATCTTGCGGATCTTGTCCTCGGGCATCTCCATCTTCTCGGCCAGGATGGACGCATCGGGCTCGAAACCGTGTTCCTGCAAATGCTGGCGGCTGATGCGGTTCATCTTGTTGATGGTCTCGATCATGTGCACCGGGATGCGGAT
>NZ_JBPCSJ010000548.1:0-6525 GCF_051007235.1 Hydrogenophaga sp.
TCACCACCGTCAAGGACAGCGTGCTGCGCGAGTTCGGCGAACACAGCGCGGCCGACCTGGCCGAACCGCCGTTGAAGACCGAGCGTCCGGCATCCGAGGTGCGCGCCTGGCAGTTCGCCGTCTGAAGCTTTCCTGTTTTTTTTGAGACATCCATGAACAAGACCCCATCCCCCTCCCTTCAACGCCGGCACTTTGTGAGCGGTCTCGCCGTGGCCGGGCTGGCTGCGCCCTGGCTGGCCCGCGCCCAGTCCGCCCCCGCCAAGGTGGTGCGCATCGGTTCGCCCGACCTGGGCACCGCGGGCAAGCCATCGCCGGGCGGCGGTACGCTGGCCATCGTCCAGGCCAACAAGTGGCTGGAAGAAGAGTTCGCCAAAGACGGCATTGAGTTGCAGTGGAACTTCTTCCGCGGCGCCGGCCCGGCCGTGGCCGAGGCGCTGGCGGCCAAGCAACTCGACATCGTCTCGCTCGGTGACTTGGCCTCGGTGATCCACAGGGCCCGCGGCCTGCCCACGCGCTTCATCGCCGCCACCGGCCGCGGCACCGACAGCTACCTGGCCACCGCGCCGGGCTCGACCATCAGGACCGTTGCCGACCTGCAGGGCAAGAAGGTCAGCGTGCTCAAGGGCACGGCCTACCAGCGCCCGTTCGATAACCTGCTGGCCGCTGCCGGGCTGACCGAGAAGGACGTTAAGCTCATCAACATGGACTGGCCCAGCTCCAAGGCCGCCGTGGTGGCGGGGCAGATCGACGCCACCTTCGGCGGGCCGGACCTGTTCATCCTGCGCGAGAAGGGCGTGAACATCCTGCCGCTGACGCGCGGCAAGGGGCCGGCCTACACCATCAACTCCGGCCTGCTGGCCACGGAGGACTTCCTGGCGGGCAATACCCCGCTGGCGCAGCGCGTGGTCACGCAGCTGGTGCGCGCGGCGGCCTGGGCGTCGCAGGAGGGCAACCGCGACGCGCTCATCAAGCTGTATGCCAGCAACAGCGGCAACCCCGAACTGTCGTTCCGCGAGGAGCTGGCAGGCGATAACCTCAGCGTGCGCTATTCGCCGCTGCTGGACGAAGGTTTCATCGCCAATTACCAGACGGTGCTCAATGACGGACTGCGTCTGGGCCTGATCCGTGGCGAGGGCTTCGACGTGAAGTCCTGGTTCCAGCCGCAGTTCGTGCAGCAGGCGGTGAAAGACCTGAAGCTGGAGAAGGCCTGGCGCGAGACCGGCGCGGACGGCAGGACCAAGGGGACGGCATGAGCGGCGCAGCGAAACGGCCCCACATCGTCTTCATCCTGGCCGACGACCTCGGCTGGGCGGACCTGAGCGTCTACGGGCAGACCCAGTACCAGACACCGCATCTGGACGCGCTGGCCGCCGGCGGTGTGCGCTTCACGCAGGCCTACGCCAACTCGGCGGTGTGCTCGGCCACGCGCTTCGGGCTGATCACCGGTCGCTACCAGTACCGCCTGCGCGGCGGCCTGGAAGAGCCGCTGGTGCGCACCGCCCACCTGCACGGCCTGCCGACCGACCACCCCACGCTGCCCTCGCTGCTGCGCGATGCGGGCTATGAGACGGCGCTGATCGGCAAATGGCACCTGGGCAACCTGCCGAATTTCGGCCCGCTCAAGAGTGGCTACGACCGCTTTTTTGGCAACTACGGCGGCGCCATCGACTACTTCACCCACAAGCCTGGCGTCGGTGCGGCCGTGCCGCGTGACCTCTACGAGGGCGAGGTGCCGGTCGAGCGCGTGGGCTACTACACGCAGTTGCTGGCCGACGAGGCCTCGTCGTGGATCGGCCAGCAGGCCGAAGACAAGCCCTTCTTGCTGTCGTTGCATTTCACCGCGCCACACTGGCCGTGGGTCGGTCCGGAAGACGAACACGTCTCGCGCGACCTCACCGACATCTTTCACTACGACGGCGGCAACCTGCACACCTACGCGAAGATGGTGCGCTCGCTCGACGCCGCGGTAGGGCAGGTGGTGCAGGCGCTCAAGGCCAGGGGCGTCTTCGACAACACCATCGTGATCTTTACCAGCGACAACGGCGGCGAGCGTTTTTCCAAGACCTGGCCCTTCACCGGCCAGAAGACCGAGCTGCTGGAAGGCGGCATCCGCGTGCCGACGCTGCTGTCCTGGCCCGTACGCCTGCAGCCGCAGGTCAGCGAGCAGGTCACCATCACCATGGACTGGCTGCCCACACTGCTGTCGGCCGCCGGCACGGCACCGCACCCCGACTACCCCAGCGACGGCGAGAACATCCTGCCGGTCCTGCAGGGGAAGGTGGCGGTTCACGAACGCCGCCTGTTCTGGCGCTACAAGGCGCAGCGCCAGCGCGCCGCGCGCGAAGGCCGCTTCAAGTACCTGCGCATCAACGACAACGAATTCCTGTTCGACGTCGAAGACGACACGCTGGAGCGCGCCAACCTCAAGGACAAGCACCCAGCCGTGTTCGCCCGCCTGCGCCAGGCCTGGGACGACTGGAACGCGCAGTTCCTGCCGATCACCGACGAGGTGCTGACGCACGGTGTGACGCCCGACATCCAGGCCGATCGCTACGCACCGGAGCGCGCCACGCGGAGCCTGTGAAGGCGGCCGCCGTGCGTGTCTGTCGCGCACGGCCGGTGCCGTGTGCGCACGGGCCGACGGCTGCGTCGCTTAGATGAAATTCAACCAAGCAAATAGATCTTTATTCGTTGGTGATCCGGTCCCCGCTGCCCAGAATCGCGCCCATACCGTCATACACAGGATCTTCAACATGCACTCCGTCATCATCGTTCCCGGCTGGCGCAATTCTGGTCCCTCCCATTGGCAGACTTTGTGGGAAGAGGACCTTCCCAACGCGGTGCGGGTCCAGCAGGACGACTGGATGTTTCCCAACAAGCAGGCCTGGGTGGAGCGACTGACCGAAGCCATCTTCTCGTCGCGCGGCGGACGGGTGTACGTGGTGGCCCACAGCCTGGGTTGCATCGCTACCGCGCACCTTCCGGCCGAAGCCGCGGCGAGGGTGACCGGTGCCCTGCTGGTGGCGCCCGCCGATCCGGAACGCAGGGGGGTGCTGGCCGATTTCGCCCCCGTGCCGCACCAGCGGTTGCCCTACCGCAGCATCGTGGTGGCCAGCAGCAACGACCCGTACTGCCCGGTGCGGCTGGCCGGCGCTTATGCCCGTGCCTGGGGCAGCGAGTTTGTCCGCCTCAACGACGCGGGACACATCAACGAAGCCTCGGGGCATGGCGAATGGCCGCTCGGGCGGGCGTTGCTTTCGTCGCTGGGGGCGACCGCGGCGGCCCAGACCCTGGAGGTGATGGTGGCTTGATTTATTCGAAATTCGAATAAAGAAAGAAAAACAAAGTCGTTTGTGATGGAAGAAGGTCTCCCTACCATGCGATGCATTGCACCTATCGAGATCGCTTTTCCATGAAAAACTCCCTCAAGCTAGCCCTCGGCGCCATCGCTTTCGCCGCCGCTTCCGCCGCTTCGGCCCAGTCCACGCTGCTCAACGTCTCCTACGACGTCGCGCGCGAGTTCTACAAGGACCTGAACACGGCTTTCGTGGCCCAGTACAAGAAGTCCAACGGCAAGGACATCAAGGTTGACCAGTCGCACGCCGGGTCGAGCGCCCAGGCGCGCGCCGTGGCCGATGGTCTGGAAGCCGACGTGGTGACCATGAACACCACCACCGACGTGGACTTCCTGGCCGAGCGTGGCGTGGTCGCCAAGGACTGGCGCCAGAAATTCCCGAACAACGCCGCGCCCACCACGTCCACCATGCTGTTCCTGGTGCGCCAGGGCAACCCCAAGGGCATCAAGGACTGGGACGACCTGATCAAGCCCGGCGTGCAGGTGGTGGTGGTCAACCCCAAGACCGGCGGCAACGGCCGCATGGCCTACCTGGCCGCCTGGGGCCAGGTGCGCGCCAAGGGCGGCACCGACGCGCAGGCCGCCGAGTTCGTGAGCAAGCTCTACAAGAACACGCCGGTGCTGGCCCGTGGCGGTCGTGACGCGACCGGCATCTTCCTGCAACGCAACATTGGCGACGTGCTGGTGACGTTTGAGTCCGAGGTCGTGTCGGTGGACAACGAGTTCGGCAAGGGCCGGGTCGACGCGATCCACCCCAGCGCGTCCATCGTGGCCGAGAACCCTGTCGCCGTGGTCGAGCGCACCGTGGCCAAGAAGGGCACGGCCGCCGACGCCAAGGCCTACCTGGACTTCCTGTACAGCCCCGAAGGCCAGGAGATCGCCGCCCAGCACAACATCCGCCCGCGCAACGAAGCCATCCTGAAGAAGTACGCCAGCGCCTTCAAGCCGATCAAGCTGTTCACCGTCGAGCAGTACTTCGGTTCGCTGGGTGAAGCGCAGAAGGTGCACTTCAACGACGGCGGCCAGTTCGACAAGCTGTATGTCAACAAGTAACACCCCCCTGCGCCGCTGACGCGGCTTCCCCCCGCTCTGGCGCGCCGCTGCGCGGCGCTGGGCAGGGGGACGGTGCGAGTGGCCCGGCGGAGCCGGTTCCACCGCACCCCTGGATCAAGACACTCCGTTCCTCGCAGCCATCTGCTGCAAATCACCTTTCTTGTCATGACCACTGCCACGCTGTCCCCTGCGACGGCTCCTTCTTCCGGTCCTCGCCGCAGCGCGCGCGTGCTGCCGGGCTTCAACCTCACGCTGGGGTACACGGTGCTGTACCTGAGCCTGATCGTGCTGATCCCGCTCTCGGCGCTGGTGTTCAAGACCTTCACCCTGACCTGGCCGCAGTTCTGGGAGGCCGTCACCTCGCCGCGCGTGCTGGCCTCGTACCGCCTGACCTTCGGTGCCTCGTTCATCGCAGCCTGCGTGAACGTGGTGTTCGGCCTGCTGGTGGCCTGGGTGCTGGTGCGCTATCCGTTCCCGGGCAAGAAGATCGTCGACGCGCTGGTGGACCTGCCGTTCGCACTGCCCACCGCCGTGGCGGGCATTTCGCTCACCGCGCTGCTGCCCGGCAACGGCTGGAACGCTACGCTCCTGGAGCCGCACGGCATCCAGCTCGCCTTCAACCCCAACGGCGTGGTGATCGCGCTGATCTTCATCGGACTCCCGTTTGTGGTGCGCACGGTGCAGCCGGTTCTGGAAGACGCCGAGAAAGAGCTGGAAGAGGCCGCGACCTGTCTGGGCGCCACGCGCTGGCAGACCTTCAGCCGCGTGATCTTCCCCAGCATCGCGCCCGCGCTGCTGACCGGCTTTGCCATGGCCTTCGCGCGCGCCGTGGGTGAGTACGGCTCGGTCATCTTCATCGCCGGCAACATGCCCATGGTCTCCGAGATCACGCCGCTGATCATCATCGGCAAGCTGGAGCAGTACGACTACGCCGGTGCCACCGCGGTGGCGACCGTCATGCTGGTCATCTCCTTCATCCTGTTGCTCATCATCAACGGCTTGCAAGGCTGGCAGCGCAAGCGTTCAGCAGGGAACTCCCAATGAGCCAGAACAACGTTAGAAGCGCCCAGCGCGGCACCACCGAAGCGCCCTGGATCCGCTGGACGCTCACCGGCATCGCGCTGGTCTTCATGTTCCTCTTCCTGGTGCTGCCGCTGGCAGCGGTGTTCACCGAGGCCCTGCGCAAGGGCTGGGACGCCTACTGGGAAGCACTCAAGGAACCCGACGCCTGGGCGGCCATCCGCCTGACGCTGCTGACCGCCGCCGTGGCCGTGCCGCTGAACCTGGTGTTCGGCATCGCGGCGGCCTGGTGAATCGCCAAGTACGAGTTCAAGGGCAAGTCCTTCCTGACCACGCTGATCGACCTGCCGTTCTCGGTCTCGCCCGTGGTGGCCGGCCTGATCTACGTGCTGGTGTTTGGTGCCCAGGGCTGGCTCGGTCCGTGGCTGATGGAGCACGACATCAAGATCGTGTTCGCCGTGCCCGGCATCATCCTGGCCACCGTCTTCGTCACCTTCCCCTTCATCGCGCGAGAACTGATCCCGCTGAGGCAGGCCCAGGGCAACGACGAGGAGCAGGCCGCCATCGTGCTGGGCGCCACCGGCTGGCAGACCTTCTGGTATGTCACGCTCCCCAACATCAAGTGGGGCCTGATCTACGGCGTGATCCTGTGCAACGCACGCGCCATGGGCGAGTTCGGTGCGGTGTCGGTGGTCTCGGGTCACATCCGCGGCCAGACCAACACCATGCCGCTGCACATCGAGGTGCTCTACAACGAATACCAGTCGGTGGCCGCGTTCGCCGTCGCCTCGCTGCTGGCCCTGCTGGCCCTGGTCCCGCTGGTGATCAAGAGCGTGGTGGAGTGGCGCCACGAACGTGAGATGAAGGCCATTGCCGAACTGCCGCCCGAGAACCCGAACGCACGGCCTGCGCCAGCCGCCGTGACCACCGCCTGACCCGAACGAGGACGACCACATGAGCATCCAGATCCGCGACGTCAACAAGCACTTCGGCAGCTTCCACGCGCTGAAGAACGTCAATCTCGACATTGGCTCCGGCGAATTGCTGGCGCTGCTGGGCCCGTCGGGCTGCGGCAAGACCACGCTGCTGCGCATCAT
>NZ_JBPCSJ010000549.1:0-5083 GCF_051007235.1 Hydrogenophaga sp.
GGCTGCGAACTGGTTGAGCAGCCCGTGGCCAGCGTCGACGCCCTGGCCCGCCTCACCGGCAAGTACCCCATCGCGGTGATGGCCGACGAATCGCTGGTCGGCCCCGAAAGCGCGTTCGCCATTGCCCGCCTGGCCGGCGCCCATGTGTTCGCCATCAAGACTGAACAGTCTGGCGGCCTGCAGGCGGCCCAGCGTGTGGCGGCCATTGCCGACGCAGCCCGTATCGAGCTGTACGGCGGCACGATGCTGGAGGGCGCGGTCGGCTCCATCGCCTCGGCACACGTGTTTGCCACCTTCCGCGAACTGCGCTGGGGCACCGAACTGTTCGGTCCGCTGCTGCTCACCGAAGAGATCCTGGCCCAGCCTCTGGACTACAGCGACTTCCATCTGACCGTGCCCGCCTTGCCCGGTTTGGGCATCGCGCTGGACGAAGACCGCGTCCGCCATTTCCGACGCGACCGTCCGCGCACCAGCGTCGGCCCGGCCGCTGTTTCTCTGGCCTGAAACGGCCGCCCCTTGCCATCACTGCCCCTACCAAACGGAGACTTCCCATGAGCGTTCACATTGCCCAAACCCCCGAAGTGCAAGACTTCCTTCGCCTGGCCAGCGGCCTGGACCAACCCGGCGGCAACCCCCGCACCAAGCAGATCGTGAACCGCATCCTGTCCGATCTCTTCAAGACGATTGACGACCTGGACATCACGTCCGACGAGTACTGGGCCGGCATCGCCTACCTGAACCAACTGGGCGCGCGCGGCGAAGCCGGCCTGCTGTCGCCCGGCCTGGGCCTTGACCGCTACTTCGACATGCGCATGGACGCCGAAGACGCCGCGCTGGGCGTGGAGAACGGCACGCCGCGCACCATCGAAGGCCCGCTGTACGTGGCCGGCGCACCGGTGGCGCAAGGCTTTGCGCGACTGGACGATGGCAGCGACAAGGCCGGCAAAACGCTGGTCATGCACGGCACGGTCTACGCCGCCGACGGCAAGCCTCTGCCCAACGCCACGGTCGAGGTCTGGCATGCCAATACCAAGGGCTTCTACTCGCACTTCGACCCCACCGGAGAGCAACAGCCCTTCAACATGCGCCGCACCATCGTGACGGACGCCCAGGGTCGCTACAAGTTCCAAAGCATCGTGCCCGTGGGCTATGGCTGCCCGCCCGACGGCCCCACGCAAGCCCTCTTGAACCAGTTGGGCCGCCACGGCAACCGCCCTGCGCACATCCACTTCTTCGTGACGGCCGAAGGCCACCGCAAGCTGACCACGCAGATCAACATCGACGGCGACCCGCTGGTGTTCGACGACTTCGCCTATGCGACGCGTGAAGGCCTGGTGCCCCCGCTGGTCGAGCGCACGGATGCGGCCAGCATCGCGGCCAACGGCCTGTCCGGCCCCTTCGCCGAAATCGAATTCGATATCAAGCTCAGCGCCCTCGTGAACGGCGTTGACAACCAGGTCGTCGACCGCCCGCGTCTGGCCGCCTGACCGGCTCCACGCTGCGGCGCAGGCCGTCGCAGTGTGAGCCCACCCCGTCATTTCCGTAGGGTCTGAACCGCGACGTGCGTCGTGGGGGATGACCTCGCTCCAAAGAGACCTCACACCATGAACACGACCGCAATCACCGACCCGTATGGCGACGTCGAAAGGCTGCTGGACAACGCCCTGCAGGATGACAAGGACGCGGGCATCTACCGCTGCCGCCGCGACATCTTCACCGACCCCGCGCTGTTCGAACTGGAGATGAAGCACATCTTCGAAAGCAACTGGGTCTACCTGGCCCACGAGAGCCAGATCCCCGACATCAACGACTACTTCACGACGATGATCGGCCGCCAGCCCATCGTCATCACGCGGGGCAAGGACGGCCAGCTCAACGCGGTGATCAACGCCTGCGCCCACCGCGGCGCCATGCTGTGCCGCAAGAAGCACGGCAACAAGGGCAGCTTCACCTGCCCGTTCCACGGCTGGACGTTCAACAACACCGGCAAGCTGCTCAAGGTCAAGGACGAGAAAACCTCCGAGTACCCGGTGCAGTTCAACAAAGAAGGCTCGCACGACCTGAAGAAGGTGGCGCGCTTCGAGAGCTACAAGGGCTTTCTGTTCGGCAGCCTGAACGCCGACGTGCCTTCGCTGGACGAGTACCTGGGCGAGACCAAGGTCATCATCGACCAGATCGTCGACCAGGCGCCCGATGGCCTGGAAGTGCTGCGCGGCAACTCGTCCTACACCTACGACGGCAACTGGAAGCTGCAGATGGAGAACGGCAGCGACGGCTACCACGTCAGCTCTGTGCACTGGAACTACGCGGCCACCATGGGCCGGCGGGCGGACGGCGGCACCAAGGCCGTCGATGCCAACGGCTGGAGCAAGAGCGTGGGGGGTGTCTACGGGTTCGAGAACGGCCACATCCTGCTGTGGACCAAGACCATGAACCCCGAGGTGCGCCCGGTCTGGAACCGCCGCGAAGAGCTCAAGGAGCGCCTGGGCGAGACCAAGACCGAGTTCATCGTCAGCCAGACGCGCAACCTGTGCCTGTACCCCAACGTCTACCTGATGGACCAGTTCTCCACCCAGATCCGCGTGACGCGCCCGATCAGCGTGGACAAGACCGAGGTCACCATCTACTGCTTCGCACCCAAGGGCGAGAGCGCCGAAGACCGTGCCGTGCGCAACCGCCAGTACGAGGACTTCTTCAACGTGTCCGGCATGGGCACGGCCGATGACCTGGAGGAGTTCCGCTCCTGCCAGACCGGCTACGGCGGCAAGGCCGCACCCTGGAACGACCTGAGCCGTGGCGCGCCGCTGTGGATCGAGGGGCCGGACGAGAACGCCAAGAAGATGGGCATGAAGCCGCTGATCAGCGGTGAACGCAGCGAGGACGAAGGCCTGTTCGTCTGCCAGCACGAGCACTGGGCCAAGGCGATGCGCAAGGGTGTGCAGCAAGAGCGCGCAGGAGAACAAGCATGAGCTCGAACCTCGCCGATCTGAACGCCATCAGCGCCTTCCTGTTCCGCGAAGTGCGCCACCTGGACGACCGCCAGTTCGAGGAATGGCTGCAGCTCTACGCGCCCGACGCCGAGTACTGGATGCCCGCCTGGGACGACGACGACCAGCTGACCGACGACCCGCACAGCCAGATCTCGCTCATCTACTACCCCAACCGCAACGGGCTGGAAGACCGCGTGTTCCGCATCAAGACCGAGCGCTCCAGCGCGTCCATGCCCGAGCCGCGCACCAACCACATGCTGAGCAATGTGGAAGTGCTGGCCGTGCGCGGTGACGAGGTGGACGTTCGCTACAACTTCCACACGCTGAGCCACCGCTACAAGAAGACCGACCACTACTTCGGCACCATCTTCGCCACGCTGCGCAAGGGTGGCGAAGCGGGCTACCTGTTCGCCCGCAAAAAGGTCGTGCTCAAGGACGACTACATCAGCCAGGTCGTGGACATCTACCACCTCTGACACCAAGAGCAAGAGCAAGAGCAAGAGGAGACACACGATGACCCACTACCGCATTGCGCTGAACTTCGAAGACGGCGTGACCCGCTTCGTCGACTGCGGCGCCAACGAGAAGGTGCTGGACGCAGCCTTCCGCAACCGCATCAACCTGCCGATGGATTGCTCCGACGGCGTGTGCGGCACCTGCAAGTGCCGCGCCGAGACCGGCCGCTACGACCTGGGCGATGACTACATCGACGAGGCGCTGACGGCCGACGAAGCGGCCGAAGGCCTGGTGCTGACCTGCCAGATGGTTCCCAAGTCGGATTGCGTGATCGCAGTGCCCGTGCCATCGACCGCCTGCAAGACCGGCACCGCGCAGTTCGCCGCCGTGGTGGCTGAGGTGACGACGTTCGCCGACGCGGCCTACGAGCTGGTGCTCGACACCCCGACCGAGGCGCCGGTGTTCCTGCCCGGCCAGTACGTCAACATCGACGTGCCGGGCAGCGGCCAGCACCGCTCGTACTCGTTCAGCTCGGCGCCGGGCAGCCGCCGCATGACCTTCATGATCAAGCAGGTGCCCGGTGGGCTGATGAGTGGCTGGCTCGGGTCCGCTGCCGCTGGCCAGCCGCTGCAGATCACAGGCCCGCTGGGTAGCTTCTACCTGCGCGCCGTCACGCGGCCGCTGCTGTTCCTGGCGGGGGGCACGGGCCTGGCGCCGTTCCTGTCCATGCTCGAAGTGCTGGCCACCCAGGATGTGCAGCAGCCCGTGCACCTGATCTACGGCGTGACGCGCGACCAGGACCTGGTGATGGTGGACCGGCTGGCCGACCACGCCCGCCGCATCCCCGGCTTCACTTACGCCACCTGCGTGGCCGACCCGCAGACCACGCACCCGCAGCAGGGTTACGTGACACAGCACATGCCCCCGCAGGTGCTGCACGCCGGGAATGTCGATGTGTACCTGTGCGGCCCGCCGCCGATGGTGGACGCGGTGCAGAAATACTTCAAGGCCGAGGGCATTGCGCCGGCCAGCTTCCATTACGAGAAGTTCACACCCAACCAAACAACGGTGTCAGCATGAGAACGACGCAACGATTTGAAGGCAAGGTGGTGCTGGTCACCGGCGCGGCCCAGGGCATCGGGCGCGGTGTGGCGCGAGGCGTTGCAGCCGAGGGCGGCAAGGTCGTGTTGGTCGATCGTGCGGACTTCGTCACTGAGGTGGCACAGGAGATTGCACACGAGGTGGCAGCAGACACCCGCACGGCGGGCTTCGTGGCCGATCTCGAGACCTACGAGGGTGCGCACGCCGCCATGGCTTTTGCCGCACAGACCTTCGGCGGTCTCGACATCGTGGTCAACGGCGTCGGCGGCGCGATCCGCATGCGGCCCTTCGCCGAGTTTGAGCCGGCGCAGATCGACGCGGAGATTCGCCGCTCGCTGATGCCCACGCTGTACGCCTGTCATGCAGCGCTGCCGCACCTGCTGGCGCGCGGCGGCGGCACCATCGTCAATGTGTCGTCGAATGCCACGCGCGGCATCCACCGGGTGCCGTACTCGGCGGCCAAGGGCGGCGTCAACGCACTGACGCAGTCGCTGGCGATGGAGTACGCGCAGCACAACATCCGCGTCGCTGCGACC
>NZ_JBPCSJ010000550.1:0-5737 GCF_051007235.1 Hydrogenophaga sp.
GCGCGCGGCCGTGTTCAAGCACGCCTGAAACCGAGGGGGCTTGAAAGTCACCGCGTTTTAGGTCTATAATGCGCGGCGTCGGCGATATAGCTCAGTTGGTTAGAGCGCAGCATTCATAATGCAGATGTCGGTGGTTCAAGTCCACCTATCGCCACCAAACAAAAACCCCCTGTCAGCGCAAGCCGGCAGGGGGTTTTGCTTTGGGGGCGGGCGCGCCTCAGGCATCGCGCGCCGAGACGCCGTCCGGCGGCCTCAGGACAGCCGCAGCGGGACGCACAGCCGGTAGCCTTCCTTGCGCACGGCCCGGATGCACTCGACCTTGCCCAGGCTGGCGGCCATCTTCTTGCGCAACTGCGAAATGCGGTTCTGCAGGCTGTCGGGGCTGATGTCGGCCTCGCTGGCCCCGAAATGCACCGCCACCTGCCAGCGCTCCAGCATGCCTTCGGGGGCACAGGCCATGGCGGCCAGCATGCGCGCTTCCGAATCCGACAGCCGCACCGTGCCCACGCCACCGTGCAACGTGCGGCCCTGCGTGTCCAGCCGCACCGGGGGTGCCGGGGCGACACCGCTGCGCTGCTCCAGCCGCACCGCCAGCGAACGCAGCGCGGCGACGAGTTCCTGCGGGTCCACCGGCTTGGGCAGGTAGATGTCGGCGCCGGCGCCGTAGCCCTGCACCCGGTCGTCCACCGCGGTGCGGGCCGTGGTCATGACGATGCCCACCCCGGGCTGCGCGGCGCGCAGGCGGCGCGCCAGCGACAGCCCGTCCTCCCCGGGCAGGCAGAGGTCCAGCACATACAGCTGGGGCCGCACCTGCAGCGGCGTGTCGTCCACATCCTCGGCGCTGGGCACCCCAACGGCATGGAACCCATGGGCCTGCAGCACCGCCAGGGTGGCTTCGCGCAAATCGTCGTGGTCTTCGACCAGCATCACCCGCATACCGTCTCCTTGTCTGTTGGCTGGGGCAACCACAGTGCAAACGCAATGCCCAGCCCTTCGTCCACATAACGCAGCCGCCCGCCCAGGGTCTGCACCAGACCGTTCACCAGGTACAGGCCCAGGCCCGACCCGGTCCAGCGCCGCGCCTGCGCGTGGCGGTAGTACTTCGTGAAGACCTTGGCGGGGTCGGGTTTGCCGGCTGGCCCCACCGTGTTGCGCACGGTCAGCTGCACACCGCCGCCGTCGGGCACCTGCAGGTCCAGCTGCACCGTGGTCTCGGGCGGGCTGTACTTGACGGCGTTGTCCACCAGGTTGCGCAGCACGGTTTCCAGCAGTTGCGGGTCGCTGTGCACGCAGGCGGGCGCGGGCAAGGTCAGCGCCACCCGCGCGTGGGCCGGGTGGGCCTGCACCACGCGGGTCGCCAGTTCGGCCAGATCGCACGGCTGGCTGGCCACGCGCAGGGCGCCTTCGTCGAGCTGGCCGACCTGCAGGCAGCGTTCGATGACCGCGTTCATGTCGGCCACTGCGGTCTGCGCCGAGCGCAGCGCGCGCGGCGCCAGGCCCAGGGTGCCCAGCAGCATGCGCACCGTGGCCAGGGGCGTCTTGAGTTCGTGGGCCAGCATGGCCAGCAGCTTCTCGCGATCCTGCCGAAAGGCTTTTTCACGCTGCACCTCGCGGCGGTTGTAGCCCGCCTCGGCGGCCAGCAGTTCGCGCTGCTGCAGCAGCCCGTAGACCCGGTAGGTCAGCATGGCGAGCATCAGCAGGCCGGACACGACCCCGTGCAGCATGATGATGTAGAGGCTGATGATCCCGCCGTCGACCAGGCCCAGCCCGGGCAGTGCGGCCAGCACCGTCAGCAGCAGCAAGAGCCAGAAGTAGGCCAGACCCAGGCGCCGCGCCGTGGGGGCGTCGCTCACCGACTGGCCGGCGATGCCGCGCGGCGCGGCCAGCGCCATCAGCAGGAACAGCACCGGCCCCACCAGCACCAGCAGCATGTTCAGCTGCAAGGCCCGCAGGGTGTCGCCCGTGAACTGCAGCGCCAGCAAAAGGGGGAACAGCAGCAGGCAGGCGCGCGCCAGCCAGTGCCCCCAGCGGGGCACCTGCATCTCGCGCAGCAAGAGCGCATTGAAGCCAAAGGCCGAGCCGGTGGCGGTGATCGCCATGACGCTGGTCAGCCGGTCGATCCAGAGCACGTCGGCACCGGCCTCGGCGAACAGGCGCAGAAACCCCAGGCTGCTGGCGCCGTAGACCAATGACGCCGCCTGCAGCGCGATGAAGCTGGCGGCCAGCGCGTCGCGGCGCACCAGCATCTGGGCCACCCCCCACACCAGCAGCATGACCAAAGCCGCCAGGTACAGGGCCCCCCAGGCGGTGGAGCGGGCGTCGGCCCGCCAGAGGTCGTGTTCGCGCAGCACCTCGAAGTGCGCCAGGCGGGTGCTCTGCGACCGCAGGCGCACCCAGATCTCGCGCGGCTGCTCCCCCGGTGCCAGCGCGAGGTTGAAAACGGTGGACGGCCGGAGCTGGGGCGCGAGCGGGTGGTGGTCGCCTACAGGGCCGATGGGCGTGCTGCCCGCCAGCGGATCGAACAGCACGATGTCGTCCAGATACCCGGGCCGGATGCGCAGCAGCAGGGCTTCTCCGGCGCGTTCGCGGCTGAGGCCAGGGTCCACCGCCAGCCGCACCCAGACGGTGTCGCGCCCATAGCCGGCGCTGAGCACGGCCCCCATGGGCTGCTCGCCTGCCAGGGGCACACCCGCCGGGGCGGGCGGATGGTCCTCGGGCGACAAGGCCCAGGACCGGGACACCACATGGTCCACGGGGCCGGCGGGCCACAGCCAAACGGCGGCCGCCAGCAACACCGCGCCCAGCAGCCAGGCCGAGACGCCCCACGCGACCTTCCGCGGAAAGCTTCTTGTCGCTGTCATCTGTCGCGTCCCATCTGCCGTCTTCAGCTTCCTGCTTGGTGTCTTTAGCTTTTTTTATATTTCTTTTGTGTCTATCAATACGATCCCGCCGTCGTGCCCGTGTCGTGACGGCCGCGCTGTGCCTGGATATCGGCCAGCCACCCAACCGACTTGAGAAGACACCCCGGATCTGAGGACGCCAACGGCGCGCACAAATGCACGCCCACCCCCGAAATGGCCCGACTGACGGGTGTTCGCCGCTCATTTCGGCCTTATGCGCTGGCGCCACCTGCCGATGATTTCGACAACCCAACAGACCCTCTTGCACATGAAAACCGTCCAACGCCCCCGCCTCACCGTCGTCTCGGCCAGCCTGCTGGCGGCGGCGGTCCTCGCCCTGTCCGCCTGCACCACCCTGACCCCCGTTCCGGTGACGGAAGCGGCGCTCGCCGAGACCAACGCCGCCGACCGCAACGCCATGCGCCAGAACGTGGAGCCCATCAACGGCCCGCTGACGCTGGACGAAGCCATGGCCCGCGCCCTGAAATACAACCTGGACCGCCGCGCCCGCCTGATGGAAGAGGCCCTGGCCCTGCGCCAGCTCGACACCACCCAACTGGACATGCTGCCCCGCCTGATGGCGCAAGCCGGCTACGGCCACCGCAGCGTGGAGCGGGCCACGTTCAGCTCACCGTTCAGCCCGACCTTCGGGCCGACCGCCACCGACTCGTCGTTCTCGGCCGCACCGAACCACAACACCTTCGACCTGGGCGTGACCTGGAGCCTGCTGGACGTCGGCATGGGCCACTACGTCGCCCGCCAGCAGGCCGACCGCGTGCTCATCGCGGTGGAAAAGCGCCGCAAAGCCATGCACCTGCTGATGCAGGACGTGCGCACCGCCTACTGGCGCGCGGCCAGCGCCCAGAAGCTGCGCGACGAGGTGGACCGCACCATCAAGCTGGCCGAAGAGGCGCTGACCGACTCGCGCAAGGTGGAAACGGAGCGTGTGCGCAGCCCGATCGACGCCCTGCGCTACCAGCGCCAGTTGCTGGAAAACCTGCGCCTGCTCGAAGCCATCAACCAGGAGCTGCTCTCGGCCCAGGTGGACCTGGCCAGCCTCATCAACGCGCCGCTGGGGCAGGACATCGCCATCGCGGACACCGAGGTGAGCACCCACAGCGGCAGCACCGCCGTCACCCTGCCGCTGGCCAAGCTGGAAGAGGTGGCGCTGCGCAACAACGCCGATCTGCGCGAGAGCCACTACAACGCCCGCATCGCCCGCGAGGAGACCCGCAAGGTGATGGTGCGCATGTTCCCCAATGTCTCGTTCAACTACAGCCTGAACTACGACTCGGACAAATTCCTGGTGGACCGCAACTGGCAGGAAGCGGGCCTGCAGCTCTCGTTCAACCTCATGAACCTGCTGACCGGCCCCGCCCAGATGAAACTGGCAGAGGCCGGCGTGGCGCTGGCCGACCAGCGCCGCATGGCCACACAGATGGCCGTGCTGACCCAGGTGCACCTGGCGCGCCTGCAGCTGATCAACGCCCGCAACCAGTTCGACCGCGCCGAAGAGGTGTACGCCACCGACCGCCGCATCACCGAACTCATGCGCAACCGCGAATCGGTGCAGGCCGCCAGCAAGCTGGACCGCGTGGGCAACGAAACGTCCGCCATCCTCAGCCTGCTGCGCCGCTACCAGGCGCTGGCCCAGGTGCAGGTGGCCGAAAGCCGGCTGCTGGCCCAGCTCGGCGTGGAGCCTCGCATCGGCAGCACCGACACCCTGAGCCTGCAGGACCTGACCACCCAGCTCAAGGGTCACACCGGCTGGACCACGCTCAAAAGCGAGGTCGCCCCATGAGCCTCGCCCGCCACACCCGTAGGGCCATGTTGCTGCTGGCCGCCCTGACCGCCGGCCTGGCCTGGGCGCAGGGCGCCACCCCGGTCAAGCCGGTGCCCCAGGCACCGCTGGACGCCCCCGCGCGCAGCGGCATGGAGCGTCAGGACATCCGCGCGCAGCTCATGCCGCGCCGCTACACCACGGTGGCCGCCGAGATCGGCGCCAAGGTCAACCGCCTGCCCGTGCCCGAGGGCAGTGCCTTCAAGGCGGGGCAGTTGCTGGTGTCGTTCGACTGCTCGCTGCAGCAGGCCCAGCTGGCCAAGGCGCAGGCAGAACTCGACGCCGCCGAGCAAACCCACAAGACCAACCAGCGCCTGGCAGAACTCAATTCGGTCGGGCAGCTGGAGCTGGACCTGTCCAAATCCGCCACCGGCAAGGCGCGTGCCGAACTCGGTGCCAACCGCGCCGTGCTGGGCAAGTGCAGCGTGTCGGCGCCGTTTGCCGGCCGTGTGGCCGAACAGAAGGTGCGCGAACAGCAGTTCGTGCAGCCCGGCCAGGCCATGCTGGACATCATCGACGACAGCGTGCTGGAACTCGAATTCCTGGTGCCTTCACGCTGGCTGGCGTGGCTGCGCCAGGGGGGCAGCTTCACGGTGCTGATCGACGAAACCCAGAAAAGCTACCCCGCCAAGTTCATCCGCATCGGCGCCCGTGTGGACCCGGTGAGCCAGTCGGTCAAGGTGGCCGCGGCGATCGACGGGCGTTTCCCCGAACTCATCGCGGGCATGAGCGGCCGCGTGCAGGTGAACGCACCGGGCGTCGAAGCTGCCTCCCCCAAACCCCGCTGAACCCCTTGCGCTGAACACACCGCCGACGCCCAGCACACCAACGGCCCGTCGGCGCTTCCCGCGGCATTTCGAGACACGCCATGAACCCCGACAAGAACACGAAAACATCCCCGTCCCCAGTGCCCGCAGCGGGCAAACCCAACCGCCTCGTGCGCCGTGGGCCGAGCCCGATGGCACTGGAACAACGGTTCATGTTCGACGGCGCGGCG
>NZ_JBPCSJ010000551.1:0-3787 GCF_051007235.1 Hydrogenophaga sp.
AATGGTCCGGTACCCGGCCCCCGGCGGCGGGGTTTCCGCCAAAACCCCCCTGCACGCCGGGGATTTTTTTTCGTCCACGGCACCCGCGATCGGTACACGACCGCACGAGACACCGACAGCACGCCGGATGCAAGCGAGTGTGAGAAACTGATTCCAGGCGTTCACTTACCCACCGGCATGACCGACACCAAGCCACTGCGTACCCATCCAGAACCTGTGCTCCCCGCCGCTGAGCAGGAGGCACCGCTGCCGATGCAGCAGAACAAGGTGGTGCTGGTGGTCGATCTGGTGGAGTCGGTGCGGCTGATGGCCGCCAACGAAGCGGCCGTGGTCGGCCACTGGCACCGTTTCATGCAGCACGCCCAGGCGACGGTGCTGCCGCAGTGGCGGGGCCGGCTGGTCAAGAGCCTGGGCGACGGATTGCTGGCCGAGTTCTCCAGCGCATCCGACGCGGTGCGAGCGGCCCTGGACTTCCACCGTTTCTTCGACACGGTCAACGCCGCCCTGCCCCACGACCAGCAACTGCACCTGCGTGCGGGGCTCAATGGCACGCACCTTTACGTGGATGCCCGCGATGTGTACGGCCACGGGGTGAACCTGGCCGCACGGGTGGCGTCCCTGGCCGGCCCGGGCGAGACCGTGGTCACGGCCAACATCCGCGACGGCATCGTTGACGGCGTCGACGGCGAGCTCGATGACATGGGCGAGAGCTACCTCAAGCACTGGCCCGAACCGGTGCGCACCTGGCGCGTGCGGCCAGCCGACAGCACCGGAATGGTCGCCTTCAAGGCGTCGCTGCCCCCCGCGCAGGAAGACCTGCGCCCGACCATCGCTGTCATCCCGCTGGACTGCAGCACCGGCCTCGATGAGCACCAGGTGATCGGCGAACTGATCGCCGACGGCGTGATCGCCCAGCTCTCGCGCAGCCGGCAGATGCGCGTGATCTCGCGCCTGTCCACCACCGCCTTTCGCGGCCGCGGCGCGCAGCTCAGCGACATCCAGGCGCACCTGGGTTCGGGCTACGTGCTCAGCGGCAGCTACAGCGTGCTGGGCGACCGCGTGGTGGTGATGGCCGAACTCAGCGACGCACGCCGCAGCGACGTGGTGTGGGCCGACCGGGTGACGGGCAGCATCGCCGACCTGCTGCACGCCGACAGCCAGCTCATCCAGGCGCTGACCGACAGCGCCAGCCAGGCGGTGATCGAGAACACCGTGCAGCGCGCGACCATCCTGCCCTGCCCCCAGCTCGACAGCAACGCGCTGCTGCTGGGCGGCATCGCGCTGATGCACCGGTCCACCGCGCGCGACCTTGAGCGCAGCCGCGAGTTGCTGGACGCCGTGACCGAACGCCACCGCCGCGTGGCCTCCCCCTGGGCCTGGATGGCCAAGTGGCACATCCTCAACATCATCCAAGGCCGTAGCGCCGATGCCCCCGGCGAGTTCCGGCAGGCGATCGACATCGCCGACCGCGCGCTGGACCTCGAACCCCACAGCTCGCTGGCGCTAGCCATCAAGGGCCATGTGCAGTGCCACCTGGGCACCCAGCTCGAAGAGTCGCGCCAGCTGCTGCTGCAGGCCACGCAGGCCAATCCCAACGACCACAACGCCTGGCTGTACGCCGGTTTCTGGTCGACCATGTGGGGCGACCCGGCCGATGCGGTGCGCGAATCCGAGCGGGCACTGGAACTGTCACCGCTGGACCCGCAGCGCTTTTTCATTGAAATGCTGGTCGCGCACAGTTACCTGATGGCCAACGACCTGCCCAAGACCGTCGAGTTGTGTCAGCGGTCGCTGCAGCGCAACCGCTACTACCTCGCGACCATGCGGGTGCTGATGACGGCCCAATACGAGCTGGGCCGCGAGCGGGAGGCGAAGGCAACACTGGACCGGATCGTGGCGATTCAACCCGGACTCACCGTATCGGGCTTTCTATCCTACGGAAGCAGCAGTCCGCTGCGGATACGGGGCGCTCGCGCCATGAAGGCGCTGGGGCTTCCCGAGTAGCCCACTTCTCATCTTTTGGAGGTTTCCTGCAATGAGCATTTACGGTGGCATGGGTGGCATGGGTGGCATGGGTGGCATGGGTGGCATGGGTGGCATGGGTGGCATGGGTGGCATGGGGATGGTGGTCACCTCCGCTGAGGCCCTCGTGCTCAACCGCAACGCCATCGCCGGCCCGTTCGAGGGAGCGGTCATCACCCCGCCGGTGCCGAACTTCAACGATCCGGCCAACCTCAAGCTCTGGTCTGAGGGCCCGCGCGTGGCCGCCTGCTTCAGCGAGCTGGTGGAAGGCCTGCAGTTCAGTGCGCAACGCGGCAAGGCCGGCCTGCACCACGTGGCCCTCGGCAAGAAGGGCTGCCAGCAACGCGGCCTGCTGAGCCTCACGGCACCCGGCCTGGAACTGCTCCAGGCCCAGACCGAACTGGTCGCGGCCTACGCCGACCTGCGCGGCGACCGTGGCGCCGAGATCCTGTCGCAAACCGGCCTGCCCGTGCCCTTCTGGGCCGCCATCATCGGCGCACAAGACCACCGCCGCCCCAAGACCTACCAGCTCATGGCGTTGGCCTTTGCACTGGCCAACCATGTGGAAATGCGGTTCAAGCAGATCTTCGCGGTGGTGCGGCCGGTGGAGCTGTCGCCGCAGCTCCAGCCCATGATCCCCACGCCTGGCCACGGGGCCTACCCCAGCGGCCACGCAACCGAAGCCTTCACTGTGGCCACCCTGCTGGACGCCCTGCTGCGCACCGCGCGGCCCGGACCCGCACACCAGGACAGCCATGGCGCCACGAAGGAACAGCTGCAGCGCCAGGCCTACCGCATCGCCGTCAACCGCACGGTGGCGGGCGTGCACTACCCGGTGGACTCGGCCTGCGGCCGCGTGCTGGGCACCCTGCTGGGCGAATTCATGGTGGGGCGCTGCAGCGGACAGTCGCTCAAGGAGCGCGAGTTCAAGGGGAGCACGTACAGCGGCCCGCGCGGCGCGGCGCGTGACTTCGACCTGCAGGACTCGATCGACAACGGCGAGTCGGGCCAGCAGCTGGGCGCGGCGTTCACCCTGCCCACCGGCCCGCTGATGGCCTGGCTCTGGAACGAGGCCGTCAAGGAGTGGCAGTGAGCCGCCGCCCCACCGGGGGCTGGCAGGCGCTGCCGCCGGGCCGCTTCACCGGGCTGGACTGGTCGGCCGCGCAGACCTATGCCCATGGCGACCCCTACCTCGCCTGGGCCGAAACCAGCGGCTTCGAGGGCTTCCGCTCACCGCTGGGGGCGCTGGCCGATCCCGAATGGCTGCCGCTGCTGATCGAGCTGGCACCCGGTGTAGGCGTGGCCGATCTGGTGGCGCACAGCGACCCGACTTGGTTACAGGTGCCGCGCATCTATCTGACTTGGCACGGCTTGCGCTTTTGCACGGCACGGGCCAAGCACGGCTTCTTTGACGCCTTGTCGCCCGGTGGTGCGCTGCACGGCCGGGTGCAACGCTGCGAACTGGGCCTGCCGGTCGGCCACCATGCCCGAGGTCTGGCGCCGCAGGCCATCGCCCGCCCCGGGCGCGCTGCGCCGCGCAGGCCCGCCCAGGTGTCCGGCCCGGTGGTGGTGGTCATCGACGATGGCATCGCACTGGGACATGCCGACTTTCTGGACGCGTCAGGCCAGCCCCGCGTGGCCGCGTTCTGGCGCCAGGACGCGACCGAAGGGCCGCACGGCCGCGCCGCCGCCACGCCGCGCCCGGTGCCGCTGGACCCGCGCCGCGCCGGCCCCACGCCCACCGACCTGGGCTACGGCCACGAAC
>NZ_JBPCSJ010000552.1:0-5889 GCF_051007235.1 Hydrogenophaga sp.
CCTGGCCGTCTCGTTCGTGAGCGGCAAGGATGCGCGCCTGATGGCCGACATCGAGAAGCTGATCGGCAAGAAGCTCGAACTCGAAGCGGTGGAGCTGGAGGCCGACAAGCGCCCGGCAGGCCGCTTCAACGACGGCCAGCGCGCCTGGCGCGAAGGCGATGCGGGCGGCAGCGAGGCGCCGCGCGAAGTGAGTCGTGAAGGCCGCGAAATCCGCGAAGCGCGCCAGAGCCGCGAAGGCCGTTCCGGCCGTGACGACCGCGCCGGCAGCGACCGCCGCCCGATGCGCCCCGCGCGCGCGCCGGCGGATCCGCTGTTCGACAAGCCGTACGAACCCAGCCAGCCCTCGGAAGCGCCGCCGGCCTGGGAGGCCTCGGCCAAGCCGACCACCAGCCGTCTCTCTCCCAACATCAAGACGCGCAAGAAGGTGGCTGCGCTGTTCAAGAGCGCGCCTGCGCCCGAGACCAACCCGACCGAAAACGCCTGAAGGGCGGGCCGGTTCGCCTCTGGGCCGCCTCGAGGCGAATCAGTCCCCTGCCCCGGGAGGCACCGGGGCCCTGCCCGGTGCTGCGGCGGCGCCCCCTTAGCCCCCAGGGCGTTGCGCCTGTTCGCAGCGCACGCTGATGTGCTCGATATTGCTCGGCGTCTCGCCCACGCGCGCCGCCGTCAGACAGCCGCCCCACACACAGCCCGTGTCCAGCGGCAGCACGCCGGGGCGCTGCACCGCACCCAGGGTGGACCAGTGACCGAAGGCCACCGGTGTGCCCGCGGTGCGGCGCTGCGGCACCTCGAACCAGGGCATGAACCCGGCGGGGGCCGCGTCGGCGCTGTCCTTGGTCTCGAACTCCATCACCCCGTCGGCTGAGCAAAAGCGCAGCCGTGTGAGCGCGTTGACGATGACACGCAGCCGGTCGTAACCGCGCAGGTCGTCGCTCCAACGGTCGGGTCGGTTGCCGTACAGGTTGTGCATCAGCACGCCCCAGTCGGCGCCCCGCAGTTCACGCTCCAGTTCGTGCGCCAGCGCCAGGGTCTGTGCCGCGTCCCACTGCGGCAGCACGCCCGCGTGCACCAGCAGCCAGCCGTGGGCCATCAAGGCCATGGGGCGGTGGCGCAGCCAGGTCAGCAGGGCGCTGCGGTCGGGCGCGTCCAGGATGTCCTGCACCGTGTCGCTGCGGTGCGGCTTGCGCACGCCGTGGGCCACGGCCAGCAGGTGCAGGTCGTGGTTGCCCAGCAGACAGTGGGCGCTGGCGTCCAGCGCCATCAGGCGCCGCAGCACCGCCAGCGAATCGGGGCCGCGGTTGATCAGGTCCCCCAGCAGGTACAGGGTGTCGCGGCTGGGCGAGAAATCGATCGTCTGCAGCAGGCGCCCGAGCGGGGCATCGCAGCCTTGCACGTCGCCGATGAAATAGGTGGCCATGGCGCGATTGTCCATGTCGTCGGGGGCCGGGCCGTGCGCCGACGGGGTCCCAAGCGTTCTAAGGGACAATTCCCGTTCCCATGGACACCCTGCTCATCCTTTTCCTCACCCTGCTCAACGGCGCTTTCGCCATGTCCGAAATGTCGCTGGCCGCCAGCCGCAAGGCGCGCCTGGCGGCCATGGCCGAGGCCGGGGACAAGGGCTCTCAGGCGGCCATGAAGCTGCTGGAGCACCCGACCCAGTTCCTCTCCTCGGTGCAGGTGGGTATCACCTCCATCGGCATGCTCAACGGCATCGTGGGCGAAGCCGCGTTCAGCGGTGGCGTGGCCGACGCGCTGGTGGGCTGGGGCATGGCCGACGGCACGGCCGAGGGTGTGGCCACCGGCATCGTGGTGGCGGTCATCACCTTCGTCACCATCGTGTTCGGCGAACTGGTGCCCAAGCGCATCGGCCAGCTCTACCCGGAAAACGTGGCCCGCTGGGTCTCGCGGCCCATGACCTTCGTGGCCCAGGCGGCCAAGCCCTTTGTGTGGCTGCTCACGCATACCACACAGTGGGTGCTCAAGCTGCTGCGCATCAACACCAGCGGCCAGCAGCACGTGACCGAAGAAGAGATCAACGCCAGCCTGGAAGAGGGCGTGGACGCCGGCATCATCGAAGCGCACGAGCACCATATGGTGCGCAACGTGTTCCTGCTGGACGACAGGCAGCTGATCTCCATCATGGTGCCGCGTGCCGACATCCAGTGGCTGGACGCGGACGACACCATCGAGCACGCGGTGCCCAAGGCCTGGTCGGTCGGCCACTCGTGGTACCCGGTGTGCCGTGGCGGGCTGGACGATGTGGTCGGTGTGATCCACCTGCCGCGCCTGCTGGCGCTGCGCGAAGAGGGCGCGGCCGGCACCATCGGCGCGCACGCGCTGCCCGCCACGTTTGTGCCCGAAACGCTCAGCGGCATGGAGCTGCTGGAGCAGTTTCGCGCGCGCGCCACGCGCATGGCTTTCGTGGTGGACGAATACGGCGTGGTGCAGGGCCTGATGACGCCGCTGGACCTGCTCGAAGCCATCACGGGCGAGCTCTCACCCGAACGCCCGGTGGACGCCTGGGCGACTCGGCAGGACGATGGCAGCTGGCGCGTGGACGGCGCCATGCCGGTGGCCGAGCTCAAGGCACGGCTGGGTATCGACGAACTGCCCGACGAGGACAAGGGCCGCTACAACACCGTGGCCGGCCTCATGCAGACCGTGGCCGGTCAGCTGCTCGCACAAGGCGATCACGTGGACAGCGCGGGCTGGCGTTTCGAGGTGCTCAAGCTCGAAGGCCGCCGCATCGACCAGGTGCTGATCCGTCCGCTGCCGGCGGCAGCCGATCACTGAGGCTTGCCACGGCCCCGGGGCGCGCGAGCCGGGGGGCGTGCGGTTTCGGGGCCCAGCCGGTGGTCGAACATCCAGTCCTTGAACGCCAGCGCCGCGGCCGACAGGCGCTTGCCGCGCGGGTACACCACGTGCCAGCGGCGGATGAGGGGAAAGCCCCGCACGTCCAGTTGCACCAGTTCGCCCAGCGCCAGTTCCGAGACCACCGTGTGGGCCGACAGCACGGCCAGACCCAGGCCGCCGGCCACCGTCTGCTTGATGGCCTCGTTGCTGCCCACCTCCAGCCGGTTCTTGAGTGCGATGCCGTGCCCGGCGAAGAACTTTTCCGTGGTCAGGCGCGTGCCGGAGCCGGCCTCGCGCAGGATGAAGGGCTCGTTCGCCAGGCGCTGCGGTGAAAGGTTTTGCTGCCCCACCAGCGGGTGGTCGGGCGGCGCCACCAGCACCAGCGGGTTGTCGGCAAAGCCTTCGCTGACCACGTCCATCTGCTCGGGCGGCTGGCCCATGATGTAGAGGTCGTCCTCATTGCTGGCCAGGCGTTGCAGCAGCTTCTCGCGGTTGCCCACCACCATGGCCACGTCGATGCCAGGGTGCGCCGCGCAGAACCCGCCCAGCAGCTTGGGTACGGTGTACTTCACGGTGGTGAGGATGGCCAGTTTGAGGCTGCCGCGCTCCACGCCCTGCAGCGCGGCCAGGTCCTCGGCCAGGCGCTCCATGCGGCTCTCGATGTCTTCACACGCCTCGGCCAGCGTCTTGCCGGCAGCGGTCAGGTAGATCTTTTTGCCCAGCTGCTCGAACAGCGGCTGGCCCACCGTTTCCGACAGCTGCTTGACCTGCAGCGATAGGGTGGGCGGCGAGAGGTGCAGCGCCTCGGCAGCGCGGGCAAAGCTGCTGTGGCGCGCCACGGCCAGAAAGATGCGCAGCTGGTGCAGGGTGGCGTGACGCAGATTCATGGATCGGTTTTATATTTGACTTTGATAAACCATCATCGTCAAAACATTTTACTTTTATTAATTGTCTTGAGGCCCAAGAATCCGCTCCATCAACACCCCAACAGGAGCAATGCAGATGGCGACGAAAACCTACAACGCGGGCGTCAAGGAGTACCGCAGCACGTACTGGGAGCCCCATTACACCCCCAAGGACACCGACATCCTCGCGTGTTTCAAGATCACGCCGCAGGCCGGCGTGGACCGCGAGGAAGTCGCCGCTGCCGTGGCCGCCGAATCGTCCACCGGCACCTGGACCACGGTCTGGACCGACCTGCTGACCGACCTCGACTACTACAAGGGCCGCGCCTACCGCATCGAAGACGTGCCCGGCGACGATACCTGTTTCTACGCCTTCGTGGCCTATCCCATCGACCTGTTCGAAGAAGGCTCGGTGGTCAACGTGCTGACCTCGCTGGTGGGTAACGTGTTCGGCTTCAAGGCCCTGCGCGCCCTGCGCCTGGAAGACATCCGCTTCCCGATCGCGTATGTCAAGACCTGCGGCGGCCCGCCCCACGGCATCCAGGTCGAGCGCGACATCATGAACAAGTACGGCCGCCCGCTGCTGGGCTGCACCATCAAGCCCAAGCTGGGCCTGTCGGGCAAGAACTACGGCCGCGCGGTGTACGAATGCCTGCGTGGTGGTCTGGACTTCACCAAGGACGACGAGAACGTCAACTCGCAGCCCTTCATGCGCTGGCGCCAGCGTTTTGACTTCGTGCAGGAAGCCATCGAGAAGGCCGAGCGCGAGACCGGTGAGCGCAAGGGCCACTACCTGAACGTGACCGCCCCGACGCCCGAAGAGATGTACAAGCGCGCCGAGTACGCCAAGGAACTGGGCTCGCCGATCATCATGCACGACTACCTGACCGGTGGCCTGTGCGCCAACACCGGCCTGGCCAACTGGTGCCGCGACAACGGCATGCTGCTGCACATCCACCGCGCCATGCACGCCGTGCTCGACCGCAACCCGCACCACGGCATCCACTTCCGTGTGCTGACCAAGGTGCTGCGCCTCTCGGGTGGCGACCACCTGCACTCCGGCACCGTGGTGGGCAAGCTCGAAGGCGACCGTGCTTCGACCCTGGGCTGGATCGACATCATGCGCGACGAGTTCATCCAGGAAGACCGCAGCCGCGGCATCTTCTTCGACCAGGACTTCGGCTCCATGCCCGGCGTGATGCCAGTGGCCTCGGGCGGCATCCACGTCTGGCACATGCCCGCGCTGGTCAACATCTTCGGTGACGACTCGGTGCTGCAGTTCGGCGGCGGCACGCTGGGCCACCCCTGGGGCAACGCCGCCGGCGCCGCGGCCAACCGCGTGGCACTGGAAGCCTGCGTCAAGGCGCGCAACGAAGGCGTGGCGGTGGAGAAGGAAGGCAAGACCGTGCTGATGGACGCTGCCAAGCACTCGCCCGAACTCAAGATCGCCATGGAGACCTGGAAAGAGATCAAGTTCGAGTTCGACACAGTGGACAAGCTCGACATCGCCCACAAGTGAACCGGTCGATTTCGATCCATGACTTTGTCGCAAAGCCTTGCCGTGCCTTCAGCACTGTCTGCGGCTTTGCTTCGCGTCCTGAATCGAACTTGACCGGTTCGGACGCAGCTTCATTTTTCAAAGGAACCCATCATGAGCATGCACGACTACAACTCCCGCCTGTCCGATCCGGCCAGCCGCAAGTTCGAGACCTTCTCCTACCTGCCTGCGATGACGAAAGAAGAGATCCGCAAGCAGGTCGAGTACCTCGTCAAGAAGGGCCTGAACCCGGCCATCGAACACACCGAACCGCAGTACCTGATGGACTCCTACTGGTACATGTGGAAGCTGCCCATGTTCGGCGAGACCGACGTGGACAAGGTGCTGGCCGAGTGCGAGGGCTGCCGCCAGGCCAATCCGGACAACCACGTGCGCCTGATTGGCTACGACAACTTCAAGCAGTCGCAGGGCGCCAGCATGGTCATCTATCGCGGCAAGACAGTCTGAGAGCAGGTTCACCCCGTGCCCATGAGCGTGGCGCGGGGTGGCCGACGCAGTGAGGTAAAGGAGGAGCCGGCCGCAGGCCGGCGGGGGACACGAACGGAGTTGGCCGCGCCTCACCACGCGGAGCAGGCC
>NZ_JBPCSJ010000553.1:0-2608 GCF_051007235.1 Hydrogenophaga sp.
CAGAGCGAGGTGGTGGCCGCGGCCTACGCGGGCGAGAAGCTGGCCTTCGGCCCCGAGTACCTGATCCCCAAGCCATTCGATCCGCGCCTGATGATGAAGATCGCGCCGGCCGTGGCCCAGGCCGCCGCCGACAGTGGCGTAGCGCTGCGCCCGATCACCGACATGGAGGCCTACCAGCAGCGCCTGCAGAGTTTCGTGTTCGCCTCGGGCACGATCATGAAGCCGATCTACGCGGCCGCCAAAACGGCGCTGAAAAAGCGCGTGGCCTACGCCGAGGGTGAAGAAGAACGCGTGCTGCGCGCCTGCCAGATCGTGGTGGACGAGAACCTGGCGCGCCCGACGCTGCTGGGCCGCCCGGCGGTGATCGCCGAACGCATCGAGAAGTTCGGCCTGCGCCTGAAGGAAGGACTGGACTACGACGTGGTCAACGTCGAGCAGGACGCACGCTACCGCGAGCTCTGGACCACCTACCACCAGCTCATGGAACGCCGCGGCGTGACCGAGCAGCTGGCCAAGATCGAGATGCGCCGGCGCCTGACGCTCATCAGCTCGATGCTGCTGCGCCGCGGCGACGTGGACGGCATGATCTGCGGCACCTGGGGCAACACGCAGCTGCACCTGGACTACATCGACCAGGTGATCGGCAAGCGCGAGGGCGCCAGCTGCTACGCCGCCATGAACGCGCTGATGCTGCCAGGGCGCCAGGTGTTCCTGGTGGACACGCACATCAACTACGACCCCACCGCCGAGCAACTGGCCGAGATCACCCAGATGGCCGCGCGCAAGATGATGCGCTTTGGCATCACGCCCAAGGCGGCCCTGCTCTCACACTCCAACTTCGGCTCGTCCAACCAGCCCAGCGCGGTCAAGATGCGCGAGACGCTGGCCATCCTGCAAACGAATGCACCGTGGCTGGAAGTCGACGGCGAGATGCACGGTGATGTGGCACTGGACGCCGATGCACGCCAATCGATCATGCCGCGCTCGGCCCTCAAGGGCGATGCCAATCTGCTGGTGCTGCCCAACATCGACGCCGCCAACATCGCCTACAACCTGCTCAAGACGGCTGCTGGCGGCAACATCGCCATCGGCCCCATGCTGCTGGGCGTGGCCAAACCGGTCCACATCCTCACCGCCAGCGCCACCGTGCGCCGCATCGTCAACATGACGGCGCTCACGGTTGCCGAGGTGAACGTGCAGCGTTGAGGTTCCAGGAAAAAGCAAGCACTAACTTTTTCTCACATATGGCCCCAGGGTGATTGCCTGTTTATTCAGCAATCACTTGCTTTTTTGCAACACCTGGGGCACACTCTGCGGCTTGAAACACAGGGTTAACCCGCCCGAAAAACGCCGCTCCAAGCGGTGTTTTGAAGGCGGGTTGATGCATCAGGAGCAGGGATTTTCATGGGTCTGAAGCGGATCCGGGTGGGTCGATGGGGCGTTCAACGCTCCAGCGTTGCGGCGCTGGTGGTGGCCCTGACGGCAACGGTTGGCACCTTTTTGGTGCAAGCCCGTGCACCCGCTCCCACACCGCTGCCGGGTTCGGCAGTCGCCTCCGTGGCGGTCACCGGTTTGCCAGTGCAAGGCCGGGAGGTGATGGAGCAGATTCGCCAGGGCGGGCCCTTCCGCTACGAGAAAGATGGCACCGTGTTCGGCAACCGGGAGCGTTTGTTGCCGGGGCAGAAACGGGGGTACTACCGTGAATACACGGTGCCCACCCCGGGTCTGAGCCACCGGGGAGCGCGTCGGATCGTGTGTGGTGGCCAACAGCCCCGTGAACCTGATGCCTGTTATTACACCGAAGACCACTACAGCAGCTTTCGGCTGATCGTGCAGTGACCCGGTGAGCGCGACGGATTTTTAACTTTGACCTTCGAAAGAGACGCGGAGATGGACACGCCACTTCGTAACGTACGTACCAACATCGTTCAGTCGATCCGCGCCTATGGCGTGAAAGACCTCGAGGCCGCTGCCGAGCAGTTGGGCCACCATTTCCTGTATGCCAACCTGGCCAAGGCCCAGAGCAAGCAGGATGTGCTGGACCTGATCGCCGCGCAGTACACGCTGCCCGCCCACTTCGGCAAGAACTTCGATGCGCTCTACGACTGCATGACCGACCTGGTGCACAAGTCGGGCCCGCAGACCGGTTTCATCGTCGTGCTCGAGCACATCCCGGCGAACAGCAAGTTCGACAAGGAAGCGCGCGAACAGCTGCTGGACATCTTCCGTGACGTGGCCGACTACTGGTCCGACCGCAAGATCCCGTTCCGCTGCTTCTATTCGTTCTCGGTCGCTCGCGCGCCCAAGGGCGAAGAGGCGGCCGATGCCGAGAACGAAGAGCCCATGCCCACCGACAAGATCCTGGACGTGAGCCCGATGGCGCTGCGCATGAGCAGCCCGTTCAACGCCGGCTACTGGCTGACGGCGGCATAACCCCCCCGCGCCGCCTTCGGCGTCACCGCCCAAGGGGGACGGCACTGGCGGTCCGGCCAAGCCGGTTCCGCGGTGCCCCTGGCCAAGAGGCCGCTGCAATTGCAGCGGCTTTTTTTATGCCTGAACGGCTTGCGCGAGCGCCACGTACTCGGCCACCGGCACCTCTTCAGCGCGG
>NZ_JBPCSJ010000554.1:0-7228 GCF_051007235.1 Hydrogenophaga sp.
GACGATGATGGCCTTGAGGAACACCTTCTTGGTGGTCACCAGCGGGAAGCCTTCGTTCAGATCGAACCGCATCTGGTGGCCGAACACGCTGCGGGTGCCGGTGCCGGTGCGGTCGCCCTTCTGCACGCCGTTTTCATAAACGTGGCGCATGAAGTCTTCGTACTGGGAGCGGACGGGGCGGGCGGTGGTGGGGGCGGTCATGGTCGGGGAGGTCGTTCAGGGCAGGGCGACATTGTGCCTTTCGCGCCGTCGCTGCGTGTCCGTCTGGCGCATGGGTCGGCGCGGCTCAGGTCAGCCGGTCCAGCGCGGTGGTCACGGCCAGCAGGGCCAGTAGCAGCACCAGCACCACGGGCATGACCGCGCCCAGGCCGGCCCAGGTGGCCAGCAGGCCGAAGGCAGCCGGCACCAGCGAGCCGCCAGCGTACGACCCCATCATCTGCCGCCCAATGACGGTGCGCGCCAGGTCGGCCGGGAAGCGCCGCGCGGTTTCGTGCATCAGCGACGGGAACACCGGCGCGCAGCCCAGGCCCATGAGCAACAGACCGGCCAACGACAGCGCCGCGGGCAGACCGGGCAGGGCGAACAGTCCGGCACCCAGCAGCGCCAGCCAGACACCACCGCGCACCAGGCGCCGGTTGCCCACCCGGTTGGCCACCAGGCCCACGGCCACGCGGCCGGCGGTGATGGCGCCGAAGTACACCGAAACCCAGAGCCCGGCCTGGGCCGCGCCCACGCCGCGCGTGCCCACCAGGATGCTGGCGGCCCAGAGGCCGGTGCCCATCTCGGCCGAGACGTAGAGCAGAAAGCTCAGCGGTGCCAGCCACAGGGCCAGGCGGCCAGGGGCGCGCGGCGCTGCTGCCGATCCGTGTCCGGCATCCTCCGCGGGCGGCCGCGCGTGCTCGCGCCGCCACAGCGCCAGGCTGCTCCACAGCACCGCGGCCAGCGCCAGCTGCAGCAGGCCGATGTGCAGCACGCCGCGGGTCCAGCCGTGCGGACTCGCCAAGGCCAGCGCCATGATGGCCGGGCCGGCGGTGGCGCCGATGCCCCAGCTGGCGTGCAGCCAGCTCATGTGGCGCGACGAGTAGTGCGCCGCGACGAAGTGGTTCAGGCTGGTGTCCACCGCGCCGCCGCCCAGGCCCAGTGGCACGGCCAGCAGCACCAGCCAGGCGAACGACGGTACGACGGAAAAGCCCAGCAGGGCCAGCGCCGTCATCAGCGCGCTGCCGGCCACCACCGCACCCGTGCCGACGCGGGCCACCACCCGGCCGGTGAGCCAGGCACTGGTGGCGGCGGCCACCGTGGCGGTGATGGTCAGCAGCCCCACGGCCGCCAGCGGCTGGCCCATGTCGGCGCGGATGGCCGGCCAGGCCACCCCCAGGATGCCGTCGGGCAGGCCCAGGCTGATGAACGAGAGGTAGACGATGCCGAGCAGGAACAGGTGGGCCAATTGCGGGCTCGCAGGGGCTGGGCGCGCGCCGCGGAGCGGCGGGGATTAGGGCCTGTTCACACTGCATTTCCAAGTGCGAATGGGTTGAAAACAGTGCCAATCGAGGCGCGCGACGACGGCCAGACTGGGCGTCTGGCCTAGGAGTGCAACGACGAGTGGCGCTGTTTTCAACCCATTCCCTTCGGGTTGTGGCCAAAAAGGCCATGTGCGGCGTTGCGAAGCCTTGCCGGGGGCACACCCCGGCTGCGTTTCGCGCCTTGCGCATGGCCTTTTTGATCCGCAACGCATCTTGGAAAAGCAGTGTGAACAGGCCCTAAGAGCGGGGCCGCGCGGCGATGCGCGTGAGCTCGGGCGACGGGGCCGTGATGCGGGCGTCAAACGGGTGGCGCTGGAGGTTGAACACCTCCAGGATGCGGCGCACATAACCCTGCGTTTCCGGAAAGGGCGGCACGCCCTGGTAACGGTCCACCGCGCCTTCGCCGGCGTTGTAGGCTGCCACCACCAGCGGCACGTCGCCTTTGAAGTAGGCCAGCAGCCAGCGCAGGTACGACAGGCCACCGCGGATGTTCTGCTCCGGGTCCAGCGGCTGCGTGACGTTGAAGCGCGCCGCGGTTTCGGGAATGAGTTGCATCAGGCCCTGGGCGTTCTTCTCCGACACGGCCTGCGGGTTGAAGTTGGATTCGGCGCGGATGACCGCGTAGGCCAGGCCCGGGTGCACGCCGTACTGGGGCGCCAGGCGCTGCACGATGGCCATGATCTGTTTCTCCTGCGCGGTGTCGATCAGCTGCCGGTAGCGCGTGGCGGCCGCGGCTTCGGCGGCGGCCAGGGCCGACTGGTGCGCCCCTTCGGCCGCCAGGGCCACGCCGGTCACGGCCCAGGCATCGGCCTGGCGCTGGGCTTCTTCAGCCTCGGCCTTGACCACGCAGGGCGGCTTGACGGCGTCGACCCCGACCGAGCGCAGCATGCGGCGCGAGGGCTCGTCGCCCTGGTCTGCCGCCTGCTGGAAGTACCAGGCCGCGAAGCCGTCGTGCCGCGGCACGCCACGGCCGTTGGCGTAGATCCAGCCCAGGTTGTAACGGGCCTCCGCGTCGCCGGCCTGGGCCGCTCTGCAATACAGGTCGATGGCGGTGGGCAGATCGCGCGGCACGCCCTCGCCGTGCTCGTAACCCCGCGCCTGCTCGCGCCAGAGCCGGGCCTGCTCGGCCGTGGCCGCCCACACCGGCGCGACCATGCCCAGCAGCAGGGCTGCAGCGGGCAGGGCGCGCGACAGACGGCGCAGGAGGCGGGTGTTCATGCCGAGAGAACGCGACCGGGGTTGAGGGTGTTGTGGGGGTCCAGCGCCTGTTTGACGGCGCGCATCAGGCCCAGGGCAACCGGGTCCTTGTAGCCGGGCAGCTTGTCCACCTTGAGGCTGCCCACGCCGTGTTCGGCGCTGATGGAGCCATCGTAGCGCGCCACGGCGTCGAACACCAGTGTGTTGACGCGTTCTTCCATGGTCCGCAGGAAAGCCTTGGCATCGCCGCCCTCGGGGGCCTGCACGTTGTAGTGCAGGTTGCCGTCGCCCAGGTGCCCGAAGTTGACCAGACGCACGCCCGGCACTTCGTGCTGCAGCAGGGCGTCGGTCTCGGCGCAGAAGGCCGGGATCTTCGAGACCGGGATGCTGATGTCGTGCTTGATGTTCAGGCCTTCTTCGGCCTGCGCCAGCGGGATGCTTTCGCGGATGTGCCAGAGCGCGTGCGCCTGCTGCAGGTTCTCGGCCACCACCGCGTCGCTGACCACACCGTTCTCGAACGCGGTTTCGAGCAGGCGTTCGAACTGCGCGCGCGCATGTTCTTCCGATTCGTTGTCGCTGTTTTCCAGCAAAACGCAGTACGGGTGCTCGTCCCACAGCGGCACCCGCTGCTGCGGGAAGTGTTTGGCCACCAGGCTGAGCGCGAACTGGCCCATGACCTCGAAGCCGGTCAGGCCCGCGCCGAGGTGCTGGTGGGCCAGCCCCAGCAACTGCACCGCCGCGTCGAGCGAGGGCACAGCGGCCCAGGCGGTCAGCTGCGCGGCGGGCAGCGGGTAGAGCTTCATCGTGGCGGCGGTGATCACGCCCAGCGTGCCTTCGCTGCCGACGAACAGGTCGCGCAGGTCGTAGCCGGTGTTGTCCTTGCGCAGGCCAGACAGGCCGTGCCAGACCTCGCCCTGCGCGGTCACCACTTCCAGCCCCAGGCACAGCTCGCGCGCGTTGCCGTAGCGCAGCACCTGGGTGCCGCCGGCGTTGGTGGCCAGATTACCGCCGATGGTGCAGCTGCCTTCGGCCGCGAGCGAGAGCGGGAACAGGAAACCGGCCTGTTCCGCGGCGTCCTGCACCGCCTGCAGCACACAGCCCGCGTCCACCGTGATGGTGAGGTTGGCCGCATCGATGGCGCGTACCTTGTTCATCCGCGTGAGCGAGAGCACCACCTGGGTGCCGCTGCCGTCGGGCACCGAGCCGACCACCAGGCCGGTGTTGCCGCCCTGGGGCACGATGCTCACCCCGGCGGCGGCACAGGCGCGCACCACGGCGGCCACCTCAGCGGTGCTGCCGGGCCGCACCACGGCCAGGGCCCGGCCGCGGGCGCGCTGGCGCCAGTCCTGCTCCCAGGCCGACAGGTCGGCGCCGGGGTCGTCGTGCGTGAGCACATGGGCCGCGCCCACGGCGTTGCTCAGGGTATCGAGCAGGGGGCTCATGGCTTGGGTGCGGGCACGGGATCGGCCGCGGCGCCGATTTCGATGGCGCGGCGCGCCGCGTCGGCGGCCACGGCTTCCTTGCCGGCGGCCTTCAGGCGCATGCGCACATGCACCGCGCAGGCCACGAACAGCAGCACGCACAGCAGCACCTCGATGGCGGCGAGGCCGGCCGACAGGCCCTTGTCGCTCCAGGCGCGCACCACGCCTTCGGTGAAATACAGCCACACCAGCAGGCTGACCCAGCGGTAGGTGTACATGCGGTTCTTGAGCAGGCCGGCCAGCGGGATGGTCAGCGGCAGCACCTTGAGCACCAGCCACGAACCGCCCGGGCGCAGGGGCGCGAGCCACAGCTCCCAGGCCAGGCCCAGAACGATGAGGCCCAGCAGGCTGCCCACGGCGAGCGCACGCGTCCAGCGCACGGTGCGGGCAGAGGAGGGGAGAGGGGTGGGGGGGAGGGGGGTGGACATGGCGGGTGGCATGATACCGGGATGAGCTTTTCCGAGCGCCTGCATGGCGCACAGACCCTGCTGGCCGAGCTGTGGCAGAACCTGCGCCGCTTCCCGTGGCGCAACACCGCACTGACCCTGCGCGAGCGCTTCCGCGAAGACCGCCTGGGCATCACGGCGTCCAGCCTGACCTTCACCACGACCATCTCGCTGGTGCCGCTGTTCACCGTGGCGCTGGCCATCTTCAGCGCGTTCCCGATGTTCGCGCGCCTGCAGACCACGCTGCAGCGCTGGCTGATCGAAAGCCTGGTGCCCGAGAACATCGCCAAGCAGGTGCTGAACTACCTCAACCAGTTCGCCGCCAAGGCCGGCCAGATCGGCTGGGTGGGCGCGCTGTTCCTGCTGGTCACGGCGCTGGCGCTCATCCTGACCATCGACCGCAAGCTCAACGACATCTGGCGCGTGCGCACGCCCAGACCGCTCACGCAGCGCATCCTGGTGTACTGGGCGGTGCTGACACTGGGGCCGCTGCTGCTGGGCGCGAGCCTGAGCGTCACGTCCTACGTGTTGTCGGCGTCCCAGGGCATGGTGTCGGCCTTGCCCGGCGGTGTGCGTTTCCTGCTCGATGCGCTGCAGTTCGCCCTGGTGATGGTGGGGCTGGCCGCGCTCTACCGCTACGTGCCCAACACCCGGGTGCGCTGGAGCCACTCGCTGGTGGGCGGGCTGTTCGTGGCCACTGCGCTGGAGCTGGCCAAGAGCGCGCTGGCCTGGTACCTGGCCAAGGTGCCCACCTATTCGGTGGTCTACGGCACCTTCGCCACCGTGCCCATCCTGCTGGTGTGGTTCTACGTGGCCTGGGTCATCGTGCTGCTGGGCGCGGTGGTGTCGGCCTACCTGCCCAGCCTGCTGGCTGGTATTGCGCGGCGCGGCAATTCGCCGGGCTGGCGTTTCCAGCTGGCACTGGAAGCCCTGGCCCAGTTGCATTCGGTGCGCGAGGCGCCGCCGCGCGGCTTGAGTCTGGAAGCGCTGGCGCAGACCCTGCGCGTGGACCCGCTGCACCTGGAGGAGCCGGTGGCGGCCCTGGTGGCGCTGGACTGGCTGGGCCGGCTGGACGAGGAAGACGAGCGTTACGTGCTGCTGCAGGACCCGCAGCACCTGGCGCTGGCGCCGCTGGCCGAGCGCCTGTTGCTGCCCGCCACGCCGGGCACCGAAGCCTTCTGGGGCGCCAGCGGACTGCGCCAGATGACCGTGGGCCAGGCGCTGGCCGCCCCGTCGGTGCCCTGATCAGCCGGCCCTGAACGGCGCCGAAAGAAAACCGCGAAACCGTGCCCGCCCACCGCGCTTGGGCGGCGCGCTCAGCTCGAACCGGGGGAAACGCTGCAGGAAATGGCCGATGGCGATGCGGCCTTCCAGCCGCGCCAGGCTCAGACCGGCGCAATGGTGGATGCCGAAGCCGAAGGCCAGGTGCTTGTGGCCTTCGCGGCGCAGGTTCAACGTCTCGGGGCTCTCGTAGACGGAAGGGTCTCGGTTGGCGCCGCCGATGCACAGCGTCACCAGCGTGCCCGTGCCCAGCTCGACGCCGCCGATGGTGCAGGGCGCGAGCGCGCGCCGGTTGCCCAGCTGGTTGGACGACTCGAAGCGCAGGCACTCGTCGACCGCCAGCGTCAGCACCTGCTCGCGGGCTGCGGCGTCGGCCGCCGTGCGCAGGTCGGTCAGCAGCTGTCTGTGTTGCTCGGGAAACTCGTGCAGCAGGACCAGACCGTTGCCGATCAGGTTGGTGGTGGTTTCGTGGCCGGCGTTGAGCAAGAAGATGCAGTTCTGCAGCAGCTCGACCTCGCTGAGCTGTTCGCCGCTGGCCTCGCCCTGGATCAGCCGTGTGAGCACGTCGCGCTCCGGGTCGCCAGGGGCCTTGCGCCGTTCGGCCACCAGCGTGCGCAGGTAGGCCAGCATCTCGTTCACGCTGCGGTTGCCGGCGGCGTGCTGCTCGGGTGTGGGCACGGGTTCGAGCGCGCCGAGGATGGCGAGCGACCAGTCGCGCAGCGGGCCACGGCCTTCGTGCGGCACGCCCAGCAGGTTGCCGATGATCTCGACCGGGATGGCCGCGGCGAAGTCCTCGATCAGGTCGCCACCGCCCTGGGCTTCGATGCGGTCGAGCAGTTGGTCGACCAGCGCGATCAGGCCCGGCTCCATGTCGGCGATGGCGCGGCGGGTGAGCGCGCCCATGATCAGCTTGCGCACCCGCGTGTGCAGCGGCGGGTCGTTGAACACCAGGCTGGTGGTGTGGTGCTCGTACAGGGGTGAGTCCGCGCCGTACTTGGGTCCGAACTCGACGTGCTTGTCGGAACTGAACACGGCGGCGTCGCGGTACACCGCCATCAGGTCGGCGTGGCGCGTGAGGAACAGCGAGCCGTCGGGCATGCGGCGCACCGGCTCGGTCTCGCGCTAGGCGGCGTACACCGGATATGGGTTGGCCAGGAAGTCGGCCGGCAGCGCGCGCAGGTCGAAGCCGGCGGCGATCTCGCGCGCGCGCTCGGCGCTCATCGGCGGGGTGATCTCAAACGGTTCGATCATGGTCGAACCATTGTGTCGGCGCGTTGCGGCCTTCAGGCGCGCTTCTTCT
>NZ_JBPCSJ010000555.1:0-10918 GCF_051007235.1 Hydrogenophaga sp.
GCGAAGACCCTCCCCTAACTTGTCCGGCTCACCCAGTCATCTCCGGAGCGCGTGTCTGGGTCGAGGATGCGGTGGAACCGGCTCTGCCGGGCCACACGCATCGCCCCCTTGAGGGGGTCGCGCGCAGCGCGGCAGGGGTGATACAATCAAAAGCTTTGCAACTTGTGGCAAGTACAGCGAAATGGTTTCGCTGCGGCTGTCGCACCTGACCTTAGGAATCGCCATGAAAGAAGGCATTCACCCCAACTACCGCGAAGTGTGCTTCGTGGACCTGTCGAACAACTTCAAGTTCGTGACCCGTTCCTGCGTGACCACCAAAGAAATGGTCAAGATGGAAGACGGCCGTGAGCTGCCCCTGTTCAAGCTGGACACCTCCAGCGAGTCGCACCCCTTCTACACCGGCACCCAGAAGTCGGTGGACAACATGGGTGGTCGCGTCGAGAAGTTCCGCAACCGCTACGGCAAGACCGCTGCCAAGTGATAGGGCCCGCGTTGTGCTCCCGGGCACAACCCGCAAAAAAGCAGCCGCCTTGCCGGCTGCTTTTTTTTCGCCTGCCGCGCGCCACATGCACCACCACACCCCTGCCCCGCCGCCCCTGTATAGTCAGCCGCCGTGACCCAGACCACCCCCGCCATCGTGCCGCAGTCGGCGGTGCGCCGCCTGCCCCGGCTGGCGCTCATCCTGTTTTGCGTGGCCTACGTGCTGCCCGGCTTTCTCGGGCGTGAGCCATGGAAGCTGGCCGATGTGTCCGCCTTCGGCGTGATGCTGGAAATGGCCGCCGGCCACAGCAGCTGGTGGCAGCCACAGGTGCTGGGCGAGCTGGTGGACGAACCCGGTCCACTGCCCTACTGGCTGGGCGCCGCCTTCATCCGGCTGTTGCCTTTCCTGTCGGCTGACCTCGCCGTGCGCATTCCATTCGGTGGGTTGCTGGCCCTGACGCTGGCCTGCACCTGGTACGCCGTCTACCACCTGGCGCGCCAGCGCGGTGCGCAGCCGGTGGCCTTTGCCTTCGGTGGCGAAGCCCAGCCGGTCGACTACGCCCGGACGCTGGCCGACGCGGCCCTGCTGGCGCTGGTGGCCAGCCTGGGCCTGGCCCAGCTGTCGCACGAAACCACGCCCGACCTGGCCAGGCTCGCCGCCAGCAGCGCGCTGCTGCTGGGTGCCGCACGGCTGGCGCAAGCCGACGATGCGCACCCAGCGCGCAGCCTGCTGATCTGGACCCTGGCGGCGGCCACGCTGGTGTTCAGCGGCGCGCCCTGGATCGCCCTTGCGTGTGGCGCGGGTTTGCTGTTCTGGATCGGATGGCCACGTCCCGGCGGACCCGAACACGGCGCCCACCACCGCCCCCTGATCGCGGCGGCGGCCATCCTGGCGTCAGTGATGCTGGTCGCCGCCGCGGCCGGGCTCTTGCAAGCGCCCGCCCTGGACATGCCCGACCACTGGAGCGACTGGACCCGCTGGGGCCGTTTGCTGGTGTGGTTCACCTGGCCCGCCTGGCCGTTGGCGTTGTGGACGCTGTGGCGCTGGCGCCGGCAACTGCGCCAGCCGCATGTGGCCCTGCCTTTGTGGACGACCGCGGTCAGCGTGCTCAACAGCGCGGTCAACCCCGACTTCGACCGCGCGCTGCTGCTCGCGCTGCCCGCGCTCGCCACGCTGGCGGCGTTCGCCTTGCCCACGCTCAGCCGCAGCGTGTCGGCCCTGATCGACTGGTTCACGCTGATCTTTTTCACCGGCTGTGCGCTCATCGTCTGGACCGTGTGGGTGGCCATGATGACCGGCGTGCCCGCCAAGCCCGCGGCCAACGTGGCCCGGCTCGCCCCGGGCTTTGTGCCCGAGTTTTCGCTGCTGTTGTTTGCCGTGGCCGCGCTGGCCACGCTGGCCTGGATCTGGCTGGTGGCCTGGCGCGTGGGCGCCCACCGGCAGGCGCTGTGGAAGAGCCTGGTACTGCCCGCTGCGGGTGCCACGCTGTGCTGGCTGCTGCTGATGACGCTGTGGCTGCCCCTGCTGGACTTCGGACGCAGCTACGGGCCGCTCTCGCGCCGCGTCGCCTCGCTGGTCCCCGCCAACAGCTGTGTGCTGGTCGATGGTCTGTCCAGCGCGCAGATCGCGGCCCTGCAGTACCACGGGAGGCTCACGCTGGTGCGCACCGGGCAACCCGAACCGGTCAACGCACGTGACTGCCGCTCCATGGTGGTGAACCCGGGCACACAAGACACCCTGGACCAGCGCGTGCAGCTGACCCAGTGGGCGTTCAAGGCCAGCGTCAGCCGCCTGACCGACCGCAAAGAGCGGCTGCTGGTGTACCAGCGCGTGGGCCAGTGAGGCCCCTGCCCCGGGGCTGATCAGTCGTCCGAGACCGCCTCGCGCACCCGGGTGGGTGGCAGGCTGAGGACGAAGGTGGAGCCCTGCCCCACCACGCTCTCGATGTGCACCTGCCCGCCATGGCGCTGCACCACGTGCTTGACGATGGCCAGGCCAAGGCCCGTGCCTCCCGTCTCGCGCGAACGGCTGCGATCCACCCGGTAGAAGCGCTCGGTCAACCGGGGCAGGTGTTCGGCTGCGATCCCTGGGCCGCTGTCGGCCACGAAGAATTCGGCTCCGCCTTCCGGGCGCACACGCCAGCCCAGGCGGATACGACCACCACCGGGCGTGTACCGCACCGCGTTGCTGGCCAGATTGGACACAGCGCTGAGCAGTTCGCTGCGCACCCCCGAGATCTGCAGGGCTGGACCCGGCTGCGCTTCGATGAGGTGCGGGGTCTCAGCGATGGTGTGCGAAAGCCCTTGCGCCTCCTGCACCACCTGTCGCAGCAGTTCGTCGCCGTCCACCCATTCCCCGGTGCCCGGCGCGGGACTGCCCTCCAGACGCGAGAGCGTGAGCAGGTCGTTGACCAGCGTCTGCATGCGGTGGGCCTGCTGGCTCATCAGGCCCAGATAGCGGGCGCGATCGGCTTCCTCCAGCGGGATGCTCTGCATGGTTTCGACGAAGCCGCTGAGCACCGTCAGCGGCGTGCGGATCTCATGCGAGACGTTGGCCACGAAGTCGCGCCGCATCGTCTCGGCCAGTTGCACCGCCGTCACATCGCGCGTGAGCATGAGCTTGCGTTTGTGTCCGTAGGGGTGGATCTGCAGCGAGATCTTGTTGGGTTGCGAAGGCCGCTGCCCTGGTCCGTCGATCTGGATCTCGTGGCGGAAGTCGCCCTCGGTCAGGTAGGCCACAAACGTTGGTGAACGCACCATGTTGCGGATCGCCTGGCCCAGGTCGCGCTGCGGGTCCAGCCCCAGGTGGGCGGCCGCGGTCTGGTTGCACCACTCGATCGCGCCGTTCGCGTCCAGCAGCACCACACCGTTGGGCGAGGCCTGGATGGCCGAGAGGAAATCCTCCAGCCGGGCGTCGCTGCCCTGTGCCTTTTTTTCCAGCTTCTTGAAGATCTTGCGGTTGCGGTCCAGCAGTTCCCCCCACACACCCCGCAGGTGGGGCGTGCCGGTGACCTCGCCGTTGTTGAGCCAGCGCAGCAAGCGCGTGGCGCTGATGCCGTCCTGGATGCCCCAGGCCAGCGAGCCGAGCAAGGCGCCGATCAGCGTCCCGATGAGCGAGCCTCGACTCCAGCCCCAGGCCGCGCCCAGCAGCACCAGGCACAGCAGGGCAAGTGTCCGGGCGATCATGAGTGGGCGGTCTGGGTGCCTTGCGCGGTCAGGCGGTAACCAGCGCCCCGCACGGTTTCCACCATGCCAGCCGCTTCACCGAGCGACTCCCTCAAGCGTTTGACATGCACGTCCACGGTCCGCTCCTCGATGAAGACATGGTCGCCCCAGATCTTGTCGAGCAGCGTGCCCCGCGTGTGCACGCGCTCGGCGTGCTTCATGAGGTAGTGCAACAGTTTGAACTCCGTCGGCCCGACCTTGAGCTCCTGGCCGCGGTAGCTGATCCGGTAGGTCCCGGCGTCCAGCACCAGTTCGCCGACCTGCACCGAGTCGTTGACGATCTCGGGTGCGCGCCGGCGGAGCACGGCGCGGATGCGCGCCAGCAGCTCCTGCGTGGAAAACGGCTTGGTGATGTAGTCGTCGGCGCCAGCGTCCAGGCCCTGCACCTTGTCGCTCTCGTCGCTGCGCGCGGTCAGCATCAGGATCGGCACCGTCTTCGTGCGCTCGTGCTTGCGCCACTGGCGGGCGAGCGACGCGCCGCTCTCGCCAGGCAGCATCCAGTCCAGCAGGATCACGTCGGGCAGCACGGCGTCCACCTCGCGCTGCGCGGCCTGGCCGTCGAACACCACGGTGGGCGCAAAGCCGTTGTGGCGCAGGTTGACGGCGATCAGCTCGGCGATCGCCGGCTCGTCCTCCACCACCAGCACACGGGGCAGCTTTCTCATGCTCGGGCCTCCAGTCTTGGCGAACGGATCATCGGACCAGCGACTCCACCTTGTCGACCGACGAGTGCCGCACGTCCTCGCCCTTGACCACGAAGATGATCTGCTCGGCGATGTTCTTGGCGTGGTCGCCCACGCGTTCGAGCGATTTGGCCAGGAACAGCAGGTCCAGGCTGGGCGATATCGTGCGCGGGTCTTCCATCATGTAGGTGATGAGCTTGCGCAGGAAGCCGTCGTACTCGGTGTCGATGGCGTTGTCGTCCTTGATGATGGCCAGCGCCATGGTCGTGTCCAGGCGCGCAAACGAATCGAGCGTCTTGCGCAGCATGCCGGCGGCCAGGTCGGCGGCCAGGCGCAGTTCGGACACCGGCAGCGAACGCGGCGTGCCGCCGTGGATGATGGACTTGACCATGCGCGCCACGCGAGCGATCTCGTCGCCGGCACGTTCGAGGTTCTGCGTGGTGCGCGAGATGGCCATGAGGAAGCGCAGGTCGCGCGCCGTTGGCTGGCGCCGGCCAATGGTGGAAATGATTTCGTGATCGATGTTCACTTCCATCTGGTTGATGCGCTGCTCGGTCTCGATCACCTGCTCGGCCGTTTCCAGGCTCATGTGGGTCAGCGCGTAGACCGCCTGGTGCAGCTGCGACTCCACCAGACCGCCCATTTCGAGCACGTGGGTGGAGATGGAGTTGAGTTCGGCATCGAACTGGCTGGAGATGTGTTTGTCGCCCATGCTGGTGCTCCCGTGGATCAGCCGAAACGGCCGGTGATGTAGTCTTCGGTCTCGGTCTTGGTGGGCTTGAAGAAGATCTGTTCGGTCGAGCCGAATTCGATCAATTCGCCCAGGTACATGTACGCTGTGTAGTCGCTGCAGCGCGCGGCCTGCTGCATGTTGTGCGTGACGATGGCGATCGTGTAGTCCTTCTTGAGCTCGTGCACCAGTTCTTCCACCTTGCCGGTGGAGATCGGGTCCAGCGCCGAAGTCGGCTCGTCGAGCAGCAGCACCGAGGGCTTCACCGCCACGCTGCGCGCGATGCACAGGCGCTGCTGCTGACCGCCGGACAGCGACAGACCGCTCTGGTGCAGCTTGTCCTTGACTTCGGTCCACAGCGCGGCCTTGGTCAGCGCCCATTCCACGCGGTCGTCCATCTCGCTCTTGCTGATGTTCTCGTACAGCTTCACGCCAAAGGCGATGTTGTCGTAGATGGACATCGGGAACGGCGTCGGCTTCTGGAACACCATGCCGATGCGGGCGCGCAGCAGGTTGATGTCCTGCTTGGGGTCCAGGATGTTCTGGCCGTATAAGTTGATCGACCCCTCAGCACGCTTGCCGGTGTAGAGGCTGTACATGCGGTTGAGCGTGCGCAGCAGCGTGGATTTGCCACAACCCGAGGGGCCGATGAAGGCGGTGACCTTGCGCTCCTCGATGTTCATGTTCACGTTCTTCAGGCCCTGGAACTGGCCGTAGTAGAAGTTCAGGTTGCGCAGCTCCAGCGCGTTGCGGGTGGTCGTGGCGGCAGCCGTGGCGGTAGCGGTCATGATCGGGTCCGGTTGGAAGAGATGAAAAAGGCTGTGGACTTCACTTGGGCGACTTGTCGCGCAGGTAGACACGGGCGACGATGTTCAGTGCCAGCACCGACAGAGTGATCAGCAGCGCGCCGGCCCAGGCCAGGCGGATCCAGTTGTCGTACGGGCTCATCGCGAACTGGAAAATCACCACCGGCAGGTTGGCCATGGGCTTGGTCATGTCGGTGTTGAAGAACTGGTTGTTCAGCGCGGTGAACAGCAGCGGCGCCGTCTCGCCGCTGATGCGAGCGATGGCCAGCAGCAGGCCGGTGACCACACCGCTCTTGGCGGCGCGCAGCGTGATCATGGTGGCCACCTTCCAGCGCGGCGCGCCCAGGGCAAACGCCGCTTCGCGCAGGCTGCCGGGCACCAGGCGCAGCATGTTCTCGGTGGTGCGCACAACCACCGGCACGGCGATCAGCGACAGCGCCAGCGAACCCGCCCAGCCCGAGAAACCGCCCACCGTGGCCACCGCGATGGCGTAGACGAACAGGCCCAGCACGATGGACGGGGCCGACAGCATGATGTCGGTGACGAAGCGGGTCAGCTCGGCCGTCTTGCTGGTGTCGCCGTATTCGGCCAGGTACACGCCAGCGAAGATGCCGATGGGCGTGGACACCAGCACCGAGAAACCCACCATCAGCAGGCTGCCGACGATGGCGTTGGCCAGGCCACCGCCTTCGGAACCGGGCGCGGGGGTGGACTGGGTGAACAGGTTCAGGTCCATCGCGGCCAGGCCGTTGGAGAACAGCACGAACAAAATCCACAGCAGCACCGCCAGGCCCAGGCCCATGGCGCCCATGGAGAGGGTCAGACCGATCTTGTTGGACAGCTGGCGACGGCGGTAGAGCGTCTGGTTGAATTCCATGGTCACAGCCCCTTGGCCTTTTCGGCGCGGATGATCATCCACTTGGCCAGGGCCAGCACGATGAAGGTGATGACAAACAGCAGGAAGCCCAGTGCGAACAGGGCCGAGATGTGGAAGTCGGCGGCTTCGCCGAACTCGTTGGCCAGGGTCGAGGCGATCGAAGTGCCCGGCGAGAACAGCGAGCTGGGCATGCGGTTGGCGTTGCCGATCACAAAGGTGACCGCCATGGTCTCGCCCAGGGCGCGGCCCAGGCCCAGCATCACGCCACCGATCACGCCTTTTTGCGTGTACGGCAGCACCACGCGGCGCACCACTTCCCAGGTGGTACAGCCCAGGCCGTAGGCCGATTCGCGCAGGATGGGGGGCACGATCTCGAACACGTCGCGCATCACCGCGGCCACGAAGGGCAGCACCATGAAGGCCAGCACGATGCCGGCGGCCAGGATGCCCATGCCGTTGGTGGACCCGCCAAACAGGAAGCCGATCAGCGGCATGGAGCCCAGCAGCTTCTGCACCGGCACCTGGAAGTAGTCGGCAAACAGCGGCGCGAACACGAACAGACCGAACATGCCGTAGATGATGGACGGCACGGCAGCCAGCAGCTCGATGGCGGTGCCCAGCGGGCGACGCAGCCAGGGCGGGCAAGTTTCGGTGAGGAAGAGCGCAATGCCAAACGCCAGCGGCACCGCGATCAGCAGCGCGATGCCGGCGCTGGCCAGGGTGCCGACGATGGCGATCGCGGCACCGAATTCTTCATTGATGATGTCCCACTCGACGTACCAGATGAACCGGGCGCCGAATTTCTGGAACGCCGGCCAGGCGTTGATGAACAGGGAAACGATGATGCCCAGCAGGGCCACCAGCACCAGCAGCGAAAACAGCTGGGTGATGCGGTGAAAGGCCATGTCCTGCAAGCGCTGCTTGCGGGCGATGCCCAACATATGGGGGTTGCCGGTATCGGCGGGCGCGTCAGGGACGGTCATGCTGGCTCCAGCGATGCTCATGGGAACTCCGTGGCCGATTATGTCGGTTCAGTGACAAAAAAAGACCCGCCGGCATGGGGCATACCGGCGGGTACCTTGGCGTTCGGATTACTTGGCGACCTGGTTCCAGACCTTGCTGCGGATCTGGGCGGTCAGGGCGTCGGGCAGCGGCACGTAGTCCAGCTCGGTGGCCAGGGTCTTGCCCTTGCTGAAGGCCCAGTCGAAGAACTTCAGGGCTTCGGCGGAAGCGACCTTGTCCTCGGGCTGCTTATACATCAGGATGAACGACGCGGTGGACACGGGCCAGGCGTTGTCGCCCTTGGCGTTGACCATGGAGATGCCCATGCCGGGAACGCTGAACCAGTCGGCGCTGGCGGCAGCGGCGGCGAAGGTGGTGTCGTCGGGGCTGACGTACTTGCCGTTGGCGTTCTGCAGCTGCATGAAGTTCATCTTGTTCTTCTTCACGTAGGCGTATTCCACATAGCCCAGCGCGCCCTTGACACGGTTGACGTTGGCGGCCACGCCTTCGTTGCCCTTGCCACCCACCGACGAAGCAGCCGGCCACTTCACAGCGGCGCCCTTGCCCACGGAATCGGCCCAGGGCTTGCTCACGGCGCTCAGGTAGTCGGTCCAGTTGAAGGTGGTGCCCGAACCGTCGGCGCGGTGCACCACAGTGATGTTGTCATCGGGCAGCTTCTTGCCGGGGTTCAGGGCGGCCAGCTTGGGGTCGTTCCACTTGCTGATGGTGCCCATGAACATCTCGGCCAGCACGGGGCCGGTCATGCGCAGTTCGCCGGGCTGGAAACCTTCCAGGTTGATCACGGGCACGGTACCGCCGATGATGGCCGGGAACTGGATCATGCCGTCCTTGTCCAGGTCAGCGCCGGGCACCGGCGCGTCGGTGGCCCCGAAGGTCACGGTCTTGGCGCGGATCTGCTTGATGCCGCCCGAGGAACCGATGGACTGGTAGTTCAGGCCCGTGCCGGTTTCCTTCTTGTAGGCCTCGGCCCACTTGGCATAGACCGGGAACGGGAAAGTGGCGCCCGCGCCGGTGATGTCGGCAGCGAAAGCCGTGCCCATGGCCAGGGTGGCCAGGGTGGCGGCGGCAACGGTCTTCAGAAGGGTGCGCTTGGTGTTCATACAAAAGTCCTCACGGTTGGGGGAAGTCGATGGAGGGACTGTAATGACGGTCTGTGACAAGTACATGACAGTCACAAGACTTTCAAGCAGGGACACCGGCTCAGCGATCCATCCACGCTGGACCTGGTGCGCGCTGGGATGGCGCGGACCTGGCTGCGGCGCCAGCAGCGCGTGGTGGTCACACCCAGACCCGGCTCCTGGCTGCCCAGGAAACACAACATGCTGACCGTCAAAGTGCTGGGCTCGGGCTGCGCCAACCGCAAGAAGCGTGAAGCAGCTGTCGTATTCCGCCCATGGTCGAGGTCCAGCGGTGGCCACCGCCTGGCGGGCGACGGCCCGTCAGGGGTGGGTGTGCTGATGACCGGCGTGGTGGTGTGCCGGTGTGTTCGACTGCGCAGGCGTTGACCGCCAGTCGCCGCAGGGCACGGTGAACGGCTCGTTCATCACCTGCAGCGTGGCGTGGGTGATCTCGAAGCGGTCGTGCAGCATCTTGGTCGCAGGGTTTGTGGGTTCGGTCATGGGGTGCTCGGGCGTTGGGTCAGCGGACATTCTGCACCCCGCAACGGCCCACCCCAGGGCATTGGGCCGACCGGTCGGACGCGGCCCGCGGGGCGATACGCCGCCATCGCCCCAGACGCCGGCGTCCCCGGCTCACTCCTGTTCCATTTCGAGGTAGGTGCGGTTGGCCAGCTGGGGCAGCCAGACGTCCATGTGTTTGAGGTGCTTGTAAGGCGCGGCGTCAAAGCTTTTGATGGCCGCGCTCATGTCGGTGCCCGCTTCGACGGCTTTGCCCATGTGGGCGCGCAGGGCACGCAGCAGCTCGCCGGTGTCCTTCTGCGCCTGCGCCAGCGTGGTCACGCGGCCGTGGCCGGGCACCACCACCCGGGGGTTCAGGGCTTCGAGCGCCACGAAGGATTCGACCCAGGTCCGGGTCTTGCTCACCGGGTGCAGGCCCAGGATGCGGTCGACATAGACCACGTCACCGGTGAACACGACACCGCTGTGCGGCAACCAGACCAGGCTGTCGCCCGGCGTGTGGCCGCCGCCGCGGTGCACCACCTCCACAGCCATGTCACCCAGGGTCAGTCGGGTGGTGGCACCGGTCAGCCAGCGCGTGGGCAGCACGATCGCGGTGCCGTCCATCTTCTCCTTGAGCACGGGCGCGTTGGCCCGGAGCTGCTCGGGGCCGCGGGCTTTCATGTCGGCCTCGGCGTCGGCATGGGCCATGATCTCCGCGCCCTGAGCCTTGAAGTAGCCATTGCCCAGCCAGCGGTGGTCCTGCCCGCCGGTGTTGATGACCCACCGGATGGGCTGCGGCGTGACCTTGCGCGCCGCCTCGGCGATCTGCCGGGCGCTCTGGAAGGTGGCGCCCGAATCGATCAGCAAGGCGCCGGCCGGCGTGACCACCAGCCCGATGTTGGCGTTGAGCGCTTCGTTGTCGTAGGTGCGGCCCTCGATGTCCCCGACATGGGCGTACACGTTGGGCGCGACCGGCTGGAAGACCACTTCTACCGCCTGGGCGCTCCAGGCCAGGGTGGCGGCCACAGCGGCCAGCCACCAGGGTTTGAGACGGGTCAGGGACATGTGCATCACGGTTGCTCCAAGAGGTGAAGGGGCACCGGCGGGTGTACGGGGACCGATGCGTCCACCGCTCAGATCAGCCCCGCGATGGCCGCGACGTCTTCAGCGAACATCTGGCCCTTTTCGGCCAGCACCAGCGTGCCGTCCCGCCCGCGCAGCAGGGTGATGGGCAGACCACGCGGTTTGGGAAAGGTCTTGCGCCACGGAGGGCTGGCCCAGGCCGCGGGGAAACGGTAGCCCTTGGCACGGAGGTAGGCCGCCGCGTCCTCGGGCGTCTTGTCGATGGACAGCGCAACCATCTGCAGGCCCCGACCCTTCTGCGACTGCCACAGCTGGTCCATGCTGGGGCTCTGCAGCGCGCAGAACGGGCAGGTGCTGGACCACCAGTACACCAGCAGCGGCCGGCCCTCGGC
>NZ_JBPCSJ010000556.1:0-2429 GCF_051007235.1 Hydrogenophaga sp.
CCTGCGTCGGTGCCTCGCGCGAATCGGTGCGCGAGAAGCTGGCGCTGTTCCGGTCCATGGGTCTGCGCCGGCTGGTGGCGCTGCGGGGTGACCTGCCCAGTGGCTACGGCAGCATGGGCGAGTTCCGCTACGCAGCCGATCTGGTGGCCTTCATCCGCGCCGAGACGGGCGACCACTTCCACTTGGAAGTGGCGGCCTATCCCGAGATGCACCCGCAGGCCAAGTCGCCCGAGGCCGACCTGCAGGCCTATGTGGCCAAGGTCAAGGCGGGGGCCAGTTCGGCGATCACGCAGTTCTTCTTCAACACCGACGCGTACTTCCGTTTCGTGGACGACGCGCACAAGCTGGGCGCGGACGTGCCGGTGGTGCCGGGCATCATGCCCATCATCAATTCCAGCGGCCTCTTGCGTTTTGCCGAGAGCTGCGGCGCCGAGGTGCCGCGCTGGATCCGCCTGCGCCTGCAGGCTTTTGGTGACGACACCGAGTCCATCAAGGCCTTTGGCCTGGACGTGACGACCGACCTGTGTGACCAACTGCGCAACGCCGGTGTGCCGGCGCTGCACTTCTACACCATGAACCAGAGCGTGGCGACGCTGGAGATCGTCAAACGGCTGCAGTTGGGCTAAGGTGGCGGGCAGGCGCACAACAACAGGAGGATCGCCATGCCCCACTCGTCCCGTCGTCTGATCCGCAGCCGCCCGCGTCCGCGCACGGCGTCTGCCTTGCTGGCGTTCGCACTGGCCGGGTGTGCCGTGCCCCACAAGGCGCCGGCCCCCGTGCAGGCGAGCACCGCTCCGCTGGCGCCGTCGCCCGCGTCGCAGGGCCGACCCGAGCCGGTGGTGGCGAGTGCTGTTGCGCACCCTCGTGCACCGGCATCCCTTCCCCCGATCGCTCCGCTGGGCGAGCCGCTGGTGCTGATCGCGCCGCTGGACGGCGGAGAGACCATCTCCGCCGCCGATGCCCAGCAGGCCGCGTTGGACGCCAAGTCCGGTAAACCGCTGGCGCAGGGTCTGGCGTCCTGGTACGGGCCGGGCTTTCACGGGCGCCGCACCGCCAACGGCGAGCGCTACGACATGCACGCGCTGACCGCCGCCCACAAGACCCTGCCGTTCGGCACCAAGGTGCGTGTGCGCAGCGTGTACACGGGCAAGGAGGTGGTGGTGCGCATCAACGACCGCGGCCCCTACAAGCACAGCCGCATCATCGACCTGAGCCTGGGCGCGATCAGCGCGCTGGGCCTGCGCCACCGCGGCGTGACCGAGGTGGTCTTGCTGCGAGAATGACCGCTGCTGCGCGGTGCTCACGGCGTGGCAACCCCAACACCCAGGAGACCCGCAAGATGAAAATCGAGACCATCGCCGTGCACGGCGGTTACAGCCCGGACCCGACCACCAAGGCCGTGGCCGTGCCGATCTACCAGACCGTGGCCTACGCGTTCGACGACACGCAGCACGGTGCCGACCTGTTCGACCTCAAGGTCGCCGGCAACATCTACAGCCGCATCATGAATCCCACCAACGGCGTGCTCGAAGCGCGCCTGGCCGCGCTTGAAGGCGGCATCGGTGCGCTGGCCATGGCCTCGGGCATGGCGGCCATCACCGCAGCCATCCAGACCATCGCCGAGAGCGGCGACAACATCGTTTCTGCCAGCACGCTGTACGGCGGCACCTACAACCTGTTCGCCCACACCCTGCCGCAGCAGGGCATCACGGTGCGCTTTGCCGACCCGCGCGACCCGGCGGCGTTCGCCGCGCTGATCGATGACAAGACCAAGGCGATCTACTGCGAGTCCATTGGCAACCCGCTGGGCAATGTGACCGACATCGGTGCGCTGGCCAAGGTGGCGCACGCGGCCGGCGTGCCGCTGATCGTGGACAACACGGTGACCAGCCCCTACCTGTGCCGCCCGTTCGAACACGGCGCCGACATCGTGGTGCACTCGCTCACCAAATACCTCGGCGGCCACGGCACCACCATCGGCGGTGCCATCGTGGACAGCGGCAAGTTCCCGTGGGCTGAGCACAAGGCGCGCTTCAAGCGCCTGAACGAACCCGACGTGAGCTACCACGGCGTGGTCTACACCGAGGCGCTGGGTGCCGCTGCCTACATTGGCCGTGCGCGCGTGGTGCCGCTGCGCAACATGGGCGCCGCGCTCTCGCCCATGAACGCGTTCCAGATCCTGCAGGGCATCGAGACCCTGGCGCTGCGCATGGACCGCATCTGCGTCTACGCGGTCAAGATCGCCACGCACCTGCAGAACCACCCCCAGGTGGCCTGGGTCAACTACGCCGGCCTGCCCGGCCACAAAGACAACGCGCTGGTGCAACAGTACATGGGCGGCCGAGCGTCGGGGATCATCAGTTTTGGTCTGAAGTCGGCGGACGCCATCGCGGCCGGCACGCGCTTCCAGGACGCGCTGCAGCTCTTCA
>NZ_JBPCSJ010000557.1:0-1976 GCF_051007235.1 Hydrogenophaga sp.
GTGTCGATCACCGTCAAGCTGATCGCCCCGATCGCCATGGAAGAAGGCCTGCGCTTCGCCATCCGTGAAGGCGGTCGTACCGTCGGCGCCGGCGTCGTTGCCAAGATCATCGCCTGAGCGCAAACGGAGAAAACGCATGTCTACCAAGCAAAAAATCCGTATCCGCCTGAAGGCCTTCGATTACAAGCTGATCGACACGTCCGCTGCTGAAATCGTGGAAACCGCCAAGCGCACCGGCGCCATCGTCAAGGGCCCCGTGCCCCTGCCGACCCGCATGAAGCGCTTCGACATCCTGCGTTCGCCGCACGTCAACAAGACCTCGCGCGACCAGCTGGAAATCCGCACCCACCAGCGCCTGATGGACATCGTCGACCCGACCGACAAGACGGTTGACGCCCTGATGAAGCTGGACCTGCCGGCCGGCGTGGACGTCGAGATCAAGCTGCAGTAAGTGCGCGCAGCGCAGGCCCTGTTTCGGCAGGGCTTGCACAAAAAATGCCCGCTGGTTATACTGGCGGGCTTTTCAGGCTTCGGCCTGGAATTTTTGTTGGCCGGTCCTGCTTGCGCAGGAGAGGTCGCATTTCGGTCTGGCAAATCTTCGGATGCGTCGGCCTAAACATCAGCCCCGGCCAATTGAAGTCGGGAACGGAGAAAACAATGAGTCTTAGCAACTCCCTCGGGTTGTTGGGTCGCAAGGTGGGCATGATGCGTCTGTTCACCGATGACGGGGACGCAGTGCCCGTCACGGTGGTCGACGTGTCGAACAACCGTGTGACACAAGTCAAAACCCAAGCCAACGATGGCTACGATGCGCTGCAGGTCACCTTCGGTGCCCGCCGTGCCTCCCGCGTCACCAAGGCCGTTGCCGGCCACCTGGCCAAGGCCGGTGTCGAAGCGGGTGAAATCATCCAGGAATTCCGCGTCGCTGCCGACGTCGCTGCCCAGTACCAGCCGGGCGCAACCGTGGCCGCCAACGCCATCTTTGCCGCCGGCCAGAAGGTCGACGTGCAAGGCACTTCGATCGGTAAAGGCTTTGCCGGCACGATCAAGCGCCACAACTTCAGCTCGCAGCGCGCGTCGCACGGTAACAGCCGTTCGCACAACGTGCCGGGCTCGATCTCCATGGCCCAGGATCCGGGTCGCGTGTTCCCGGGCAAGAAAATGACCGGCCACATGGGCGATCAAACCAAGACCATCCAGAACCTGGACATCTTCCGCGTGGACGAAGCCCGTCAGCTGCTGATGATCCGTGGCGCTGTGCCCGGCTCGAACGGCGGTTTCCTGACCGTGCGTCCCGCCGTCAAAGCCAAAGGAGCTAACTGATGCAAGTTGAACTCCTGAACGACCAGGGTCAGGCCGCGTCCAACGTGGACGTGCCCGAGACCGTGTTTGGTCGTGACTACAACGAAGCCCTGATCCACCAGCTCGTGGTGGCTTACCAGGCCAACGCTCGTCAAGGTACGCGTGCGCAAAAAGACCGCCAGATGGTCAAGCACTCGACCAAGAAGCCGTTCAAGCAAAAAGGCACCGGCAACGCCCGTGCTGGTATGACGTCTTCCCCGCTGTGGCGCGGGGGCGGTCGTATCTTCCCGAACAGCCCTGACGAGAACTTCACCCAGAAGCTCAACAAGAAGATGTACCGCGCCGGCATGGCCTCCATCTTCTCGCAGCTGGCCCGTGAAGGCCGCCTGGCCGTGGTCGACTCCATCAAGGTGGATTCGCCCAAGACCAAGCAACTGGCGGCGCGCTTCAAGGCCATGAACCTCGACTCCGTCCTCGTGATCGCGGACGAAGTGGACGAGAACCTGTACCTGGCCTCGCGCAACCTGTCGAACGTGCTCGTCGTCGAGCCGCGCTACGCCGATCCGCTGTCGCTGGTGCACTACAAGAAAGTGATCGTCACCAAGGGTGCCATCGACAAACTCAAGGAGATGTTCGCATGAGCAACGTCCAGTTTGACGAAGGTCGCCTGATGC
>NZ_JBPCSJ010000558.1:0-11232 GCF_051007235.1 Hydrogenophaga sp.
ACCAGCTTCTTCAACCCCGCCGGCGGCGGTGACCCGGTGATGTACCAGCACATCTTCTGGTTCTTCGGCCACCCCGAGGTCTACATCATGATCCTGCCGGCCTTCGGCATCGTGAGCCAGGTCGTGCCCGCCTTCGCACGCAAGAAGCTGTTCGGCTACGCCTCCATGGTGTACGCCACCGGTTCCATCGCCATCCTGTCCTTCGTCGTGTGGGCGCACCACATGTTCACCACCGGCATGCCGGTGACGGGCCAGCTGTTCTTCATGTACTCGACCATGCTGATCGCCGTGCCCACGGGCGTGAAGATCTTCAACTGGATCGCCACCATGTGGAAAGGCTCGATGACCTTCGAGACCCCGATGCTGTGGGCTGTCGGCTTCATCTTCGTGTTCACCATCGGCGGTTTCACCGGGCTGATCCTGTCCATGGCGCCGATCGACATCAACTTCCAGGACACCTATTACGTTGTGGCACACTTCCACTACGTGCTGGTGGCCGGTTCTCTGTTCGAGATGTTCTCGGGCATCTACTACTGGCTGCCCAAGTGGACCGGCGTGATGTACAGCGAGACCCGCGGCAAGCTGCACTTCTGGTGGTCGATGATCTCCTTCAACATCACCTTCTTCCCGATGCACTTCCTGGGTCTGGCTGGCATGCCGCGCCGTTACGCCGACTACCCGATGCAGTTCGCCGACTTCAACGCGGTTGCTTCGGTCGGGGCCTTTGCCTTCGGTCTGGCCCAGGTCTACTTCTTCGTGTTCGTCATCATCCCCGCCATGCGCGGTCAGGGCCCGAAGGCCGTGCAGAAGCCTTGGGAAGGTGCTGAAGGTCTGGAGTGGGAAGTGCCTTCGCCGGCGCCCTTCCACACGTTCGAAAACCCGCCCAAGCTCGACGTCACCGCCACCAAGGTGATCGGCTGATCCATTCGCAACGCCATCTGTTTTGCCATGACGCCTGAACAAAAGAAAAACAACCTGCGCCTGGGGCTGATCCTGGCCTCGGTAGCGATCGTCTTCTTCGCAGGCTTTGTGGGCAAGATGGTGCTGCTGGGCGGCTGACCCAGGCCAGCGCACCCGCAACCTCGGTACGTTTATCTCATGGCGCTGCAACGCGAAAACCTCAAGATGGTCGGCAAGCTCGGCGTGATCACGCTGGGCATGTTCGCCTTTGGCTACGCGCTGGTGCCCATGTACAAGGCCATCTGCGAAGCCACTGGCATCAACGTGCTGGCCATCGGAGAACGACAGGTGCCTGGCAACGCGGCCAAGTTGCCTGCGAACACACAGGTAGACGCCTCGCGCACCATCACGGTGGAATTCGACGTCAACGTGCGGGGCCCCTGGCATTTCAAGCCCGAGGTGCGCAGTCTGCAGGTGCATCCTGGGCAGCTGACCACGGTCATGTACGAGTTCCAGAACGTGCAAGACCGCACCATGGCCGCGCAGGCCATCCCAAGCTACGCGCCCAAGCAGGCCATGGCGCACTTCAACAAGCTGGAGTGTTTCTGCTTCACGCAGTACACCCTGGCCCCGGGTGAAAAGAAAGCCTGGCCGGTGGCGTTCGTCATCGACCCCAAACTGCCCAAGGACGTGACCACGATCACGCTGTCCTACACCTTCTTTGAAGTGGGCGGGCCGGTACCACCGGCACCGCAAGACGTGGCGACCCGTGTAGCCGAGCCGGTCGCAGCCAAGGGGGCGGTGTGACCCAGCCCGCTCACCAACGCCGGGCCAGCCTGTGGGACACGGTCAAGGCCGTGCTCTGGAGCTTCCTTGGCGTGCGCCGTCGCAGCGATTTCCAGGACGATGTGGCCAAGCTGAATCCGCTGCACCTGATGGCGGTGGGGGTGGCCATGGCCCTGCTTTTTGTTTTTGGCCTGATCCTTCTGGTCAATTGGGTGGTGAGCTGATCCATCGCCTTTCCGTTTCTTTTGTATTTCCATTCAAACAAGCGCAAGCACTTAGGAGTGAGCATGTCAGCAGCAACACACGGCACGACGCCCTACTACTTCGTCCCCGGACCTTCGCGGCATCCGGTGATGGCGGCCATCGGCCTGTTCTTTGTGATCCTGGGTGCGGGTCAGTGGATCAACGGTGCCGACTGGGGCATGTATTCGCTGGCGTTCGGCCTGGCCTTCTGGGGCGTGGTGCTGTTCCAGTGGTTCCGCGATGCGGTCGTCGAGAGCGAAGGTGGCCTCTACGGGCACAAGATCGACCTGTCTTACCGCTGGAGCATGAGCTGGTTCATCTTCTCGGAGGTGATGTTCTTCGGCGCTTTCTTCACCGCCCTCTGGTGGGCCCGCACCCATTCGGTGCCGGCGCTGGGCAACATTGAAAACGCGCTGATCTGGCCCGACTTCTCGGCTGTGTGGCCGAGCGTTCAGGCGGGTGCCACCGCCTCGCCGGCTGGCATCGTCGAGCCGTTCCAGACCATGGGCCCGTTCTGGCTGCCCACGATCAACACCGCCCTGCTGCTGACGTCGGGGGTGACCTTGACGATTGCCCACCATGCGCTGCAAGCCGGCAACCGCAGCAAGACCATCGCCTTCATGTGGATGACGGTGATCCTGGGCATCGTGTTCCTGTTCGTTCAGGGCTACGAGTACGCCCATGCTTACAGCGAATACAACCTCAAGCTGACCTCGGGCATCTTTGGCTCCACCTTCTTCCTGCTGACCGGCTTCCACGGCTTCCATGTGTTCGTGGGCATGCTGATGCTGCTGTTCATCACCCTTCGCCTGCAAAAGGGCCACTTCACCGCGCAGCGCCACTTCGGTTTCGAAGGCGCTGCCTGGTACTGGCACTTTGTGGTCGTGGTGTGGCTTGGTCTGTACATCCTGGTCTACTGGATGTGATGTCCGTGCGCGTTGGCTGACCGCTGCGGTCGTCAACGCCGCCCGCAAAAAAAAGCGCCGATGGGCGCTTTTTTTGTGGGTGCTCGGTACGGGTTCAAGGCTGCATCGGCAGTCCGGTCGGATGGATCCAGCCCATGCGGTAGCTGATGAGCACCAGAACGAACAGAGCGATGGAGAAGCCCACGCGAAACGCCAAGGCGCGGGCCATGTGGTTCTTGCGCGGCGTGGCCTCTTCGGTGTCGGTCGTGCCCTGTCCGCGCATCATGAACACCAGCGCCGCCACCAGGCTACCGATGATGGCAATGAAAGCCACAATCACAAGATATGTCATCCAAGCATTATCGGCGGAATGAGCTGGCGCGGAGCCTACAGACAAGGGCTGCAGCGTCGCGTCAACCTGCGCATGGCGGTGCCGCATGAGCCCTCCCGCGCGTCGATCGGGCCGTTTCTGGCTCGGCACCCTGGCCACACTGCTGACCATGGCGCTCACGACGTCGCTGGGCCTGTGGCAGCTCGCGCGCGCCGCACAGAAGCAGGCGTTGCAGGACGGCATCGCGGCACAGGGCGCGCTGGCCGCCTGGAGCACGCGTGAACTGCTGGCCAGCGCCCGACCGGCCGACGCCCTGCACCGCCCGGTGGACCTGACCGGGCGCTGGGTGGCGGGTGCCAACGTCTTTCTCGACAACCGGCCGATGGGTGGGCGCACCGGCTTCGTGTTGCTCACGCCGCTGAGGCTGGACGGTAGCGACCGCGCTGTGCTGGTGCAGCGGGGCTGGGTGCCACGCGACTTTCTGGACCGCAACAAGCTGCCCGATGTGTCGACGCCCGCGGACGTGGTTCAGGTTCAGGGGCGTTTGGCCCCGCCGCCGAGCCAGCTATTCGAGCTGGGGGTGGGTCCTCCAGGGGCGATCCGGCAAAATGTGGACCTGTCGGCGCTGGCCGGGGAGTGGGGCGTTCCATTGCTGGAGGGGGTATCGATCCTCCAGACCGGCCCGCAAGACACCCGCCTGCAACGCGACTGGCCGCGCTTCGTTGGCGACGCCCACAAACACTACGGTTACGCCGTGCAATGGTTCGCCATGTGCGCGACGGCCGCTGCCCTTTACCTCTGGTTCCAGATCCTTCTTCCGCGCTCCCGGCGCCGTACCCATGGCACAGACCCCCGATGAACCCCTGACGCTGACCGTGCACAGCCTGCCCACCCCTGGGCAGGAAGGCAGCTTCGACGCCGCCAAGACCCGCGCCGGCCGCTGGAAGATGATCGCGCTGCTGCTGGTGAGTGCTTCACCTGTGATCGCCTCGTACTTCACCTATTACGTGGTCCGCCCCGAGGGGCGCCGCAACTACGGCGAACTGATCAACCCGCAAAAGCCTTTGCCACCGCTGGCGGCGGTCGACGTGCAGGGCCGCAGCGTGCCATTGACCAGCCTGAAAGACCAGTGGCTGCTCATCAGCGTGGCGGATTCGGCTTGCGACGACGCGTGCCAGCAGCATTTGTACGTGCAGCGTCAGCTGCGCGAAACCCTGGGCAAAGAGAAGGACCGGTTGGACTGGGTCTGGTTGCGCACCGATGCCAGGCCCTTGGCCGAGCCCCTGAAAGCCGCCACCGCAACGGCGACCGTGCTGCAGGTCGATGCCCAGGCGCTGGCGGGCTGGCTGCAGCCGTCCCCCGGCCAGCGCCTGCAAGACCACCTGTACGTGGTGGACCCGATCGGCAACTGGATGATGCGCTTCCCCGCCAACGCCGACCCCAAGCAAATCAAGCGCGACCTCGATCGCCTGTTGCGCGCCTCGGCGTTCTGGGACAAGCCTGGCCGCCTGCCCGACGCGGCGCCGGCCGTGAGCGGCTGACCCGTCCTCTTGCACCATGGACACCACACAGCCCCTTTACGACCTCGCGCCGCTGGCCCGCATGATGCTGCTGGGCGTGGTCATCGCGCTCGGTCCGCTCACCTGGGTGTGGCTGCGCAACCGCCAGGCCCCGGCCGCGCAGCGCCTGCGCGTGCTGACACTGCTCACGCTGTTCCTCACCTTTGACCTCGTGCTGTTCGGCGCCTTCACGCGCCTGACCGATTCGGGGCTGGGTTGCCCCGACTGGCCGGGTTGCTACGGCAGCGCCAGCCCGTTCGGGGCGCATGCCGACATCAGCGCTGCGCAGCAGGCCATGCCCACCGGTCCGGTGACCCATTCCAAAGCCTGGGTCGAGATGATCCACCGCTACCTCGCCACCGCGGTGGGCGTGCTCATCCTAGTGCTGGCCAGCGTCAGCTGGGTGGAGCGCAAACGCCTGAAGATCTCGCACTGGTGGCCCATGGTCACGCTGTTCTGGGTCTGCCTGCAAGGCGCGTTCGGCGCGCTGACGGTGACCATGAAGCTGTTTCCTGCCATCGTCACCCTGCACCTGCTGGGTGGCATGGCGCTGCTGGCGCTGTTGCGCGCACAGGCGGTGGCGTACGCGCTGGCCGAACCCGACAGCCGCGGACCGGCGCACCTGAACAACGGCACACGCTTCGCGCTGGGGTTGGTCTACGCCCTGCTGTGGCTGCAGATCGCCCTGGGCGGCTGGGTCAGCACCAACTATGCTGTGCTGGCTTGCAGCGACTTTCCCACCTGCCAGGGCAGCTGGTGGCCCGAGATGGACCTGCGCCACGGCTTTGCGTTGTGGCGCGACCTGGGCATGGCCCACACCGGCGACGCATTGCCCTTCGCAGCGCTGACCGCCATCCACTACGTGCACCGGCTCAGCGCCTACGTGGTCTTCATCGCACTGGGCTGGCTGGCGTGGCGTCTCTGGGCCGCGCGCGACACCCGGCCCACGGCGCGGTGGATCATCGCGCTGGCGCTGTGGCAGTTCCTCAGCGGCCTGAGCAATGTGGTGCTCGGCTGGCCCCTGGTGGCTGCGGTCGCCCACACGGGCGGCGCGGCCGGGCTGGTGATTGTGCTGACCGGCGCCATTTTCGGCACCCGCACCGCCTATGACACCGTGAGCGCCTCCAAATTCAACATCTCCCGCCTGACCTGATGAGCACCGCGCCCACCCCCACCGCCCTGATCGCACCGCTGCCGGTCTGGCGCCAGTTCTACGCGCTGACCAAGCCGCGCGTCATCCAGCTCATCGTGTTCTGCGCCCTGATCGGCATGGTGCTGGCCGTGCCCGGGTTACCCAGCTGGCCGCAGGTGCAGTTGGCGGCCATCGCCTCGTTCGGCATCTGGCTGGTGTCGGGTGCCGCCGCGGCGTTCAACTGCGTGGTCGAGCAGCACATCGACGCCAAGATGAAGCGCACCGCCTGGCGCCCCACCGCCAAAGGCCAGCTGAGCAACACACAGACCCTCACCTTCTCGGCCCTGCTGTGCGGCATCGGCTCGGCCATCCTGTACATCTGGGTCAACCCGCTCACGATGTGGCTGACCTTCGCCACTTTCGTGGGTTACGCGGTCATCTACACCGTCATCCTCAAGCCGCTGACGCCGCAGAACATCGTGATCGGTGGAGCGTCGGGCGCCATGCCGCCGGTGCTGGGCTGGGCCGCCATGACCGGAGTGGTCGCGCCCGAGGCGCTGATCCTGTTCCTGATCATCTTTCTCTGGACGCCGCCGCACTTCTGGGCGCTGGCGCTGTACCGGGTCGAGGACTACCGCAAGTCCGGCCTGCCCATGCTGCCGGTCACGCACGGGTCCGAGTTCACGCGGCTGCAGATCCTGCTCTACACCTTTGTGCTGTTCGCCGCCTGTCTCATGCCTTTCATCATGCGCATGAGCGGCTACTTCTACCTGGCGGTGGCCGTGCTGCTCAGCATCGGTTTCTGCGGCTACGCCTTCGCGCTTTGGCGCGACTATTCCGATGGCCTGGCCCGCAAGACCTTCCGTTTCTCGCTCATCCACCTGTCGCTGCTGTTCGCGGCGCTGCTCATCGACCACTATTTGCCATGAACGTTCTGCGCCGACTCACCGTGCTCGGGGGCCTGTGTGCGGCCCTGCTGGCGGGCTGTTCCGACAAGCCGGCCGATGCCACCGCGTCGGGTTTTGCCAGCATCGACATCACCGGTGCTGACTACGCCAATGGCTTCCAGCTGACCGACCACAACGGCCAGCAGCGCACGCTGGCCGACTTCAAGGGCAAGGTGGTGGTGGTGTTCTTCGGCTACACCCAGTGCCCGGACGAGTGCCCCACCTCGCTGAGCGAGCTGGCCGAAGCCAAACGCCTGCTGGGCGCCGACGGCGACAGGCTGCAGGGCCTGTTCATCAGTGTGGACCCGGCGCGCGACACGCCCCAGGTGATGAAGGAGTACATGGCCAGTTTCGACCCCAGCTTCCTCGCGCTCTACACCACCGCCGACGGGCTGCCCGAACTGGCCAAGCGCTTTCGCGTGTACTACAAGAAGGTCGATGGCCAGACCCCCACCAGCTACACCATGGACCACTCGGCCGGCAGCTACGTGTACGACAAGCAGGGCCGCGTGCGCCTGTACACCCGCTATGGCAGCGGTGCACCCGCGCTCGCGGGCGATGTGAAGAAGCTGCTGGCTGAGTGAGGCCGCAGACATTTCCAGCAAAAACGGCACCTGAGGGTGCCGTTTTGTTTGGGGTGTTGTCCGTTTACACCTGCTCAATCCACCTTCGCGCCGCTGAGCTTGACCACGCGCTCGTACCGGTTGCGCTCCTGGGACAGGAAGGCCGCAAAAGCCTCCGGCGTGCTGGGGGCAGGCTCGGCCATCAGCGTGGCGAAACGGGCCTTCACCTCCGGCGTGTTCAGCGCCGCGTTGAAGGCCGCGCTGAGTTTTCGAACGGTCTCGGCTGGCGTGCCGGCCGGGGCCACCAGGCCCCACCAGGTGTCGATCTGGAAGCCCGGCAGGGTTTCGGCCACGGTGGGCACATCGGACATGAGCGCGCTGCGCTGGGCGGTGGTCACGGCCAGGGCCTTGAGCTTGCCAGCGCGGATGTTGGTGGCCGCCGCGGCCAGGTTGTCGAAGTTGTAGTCCACCTGGCCAGACAACAGGCCCAGCTGCGCCGGGTTGGCCCCGTTGTAGGGGATGTGCAGCGCGAACACGCCCGCCTGCTGCTTGAACAGTTCGCCCGCCAGGTGGCCGGCGCTGCCGTTGCCGCCCGAGCCGTAGTTCAGCTCGGCCGGGTGAGCCATGGCGGGTTTGATCAGGTCGGCCAGGGTGTTGATGTTCAGACGCTTCGCGGTGTCGGCGTTCACCACCAGCACGTTGGGCACGCGCAGCATCTGCGTGACCGGGGCGAAGTCCTTCACCGGGTCGTAGGGCAGCTGCTTGAACAGCCAGGGGTTGATGCCGTGCGAGGCGGTGGTGGCGATGCCCAGCGTCAGCCCATCGGGCGCGGCCTTGGCCACTGCGCCCATGCCGATGTTGCCGCCCGCGCCGGGCCGATTCTCGATGATCACGGTGCCCAGTGAGCCCTTGACCGCCTCGGCCAGCACGCGCGCCGTGACGTCGATGGGGCCGCCCGCTGCGAATGGCACGACGATGCGCGTGACTTTGTCCTGTGCGAACACCGGTGTGGCCAGCAGGGCGCTGGCGGCAAGGGCGATGATTTGGCGACGGGTGGTGCTCACAGCTTGTCCTTGGCGCTGGTGAAGGAGTCGGCGAAGAAGGCCTCTTCGGGCAGGCCGGCGGCGACGTACTCGCGCCGCGCCGATTCCACCACGATGGGTGCGCCGCAGGCGTAGACCTCGTGACCCGACAGGTCGGGCAGGTCTTGCAGCACGGCGCTGTGCACAAAGCCGGTGCGACCGGTCCAGCCGTCTTCGGGCAGGGCGTCGCTGACCACCGGCACGTAGCGCAGGTTCGCCATCACCCCCAGCTGCGCTTCGATCCACGCGGCCTGGTACAGGTCGGCCGGGCGGCGGCCGCCCCAGTACAGGGTGGCCGGCCGCGTGATGCCTTTGTGCGCCATGTGTTCCAGGATGGCCTTGATCGGCGCGAACCCGGTGCCCGAGGCCAGCAGCACGATGGGTTTGTTGCTGTCCTCGCGCAGGTAAAAGCTGCCGTACGGCCCTTCGATGCGCAAGATGTCCTTTTCCTTCATCGTGCCGAACACCTGGTCGGTGAACTTGCCGCCCGGCATGTGGCGGATGTGCAGCTCCATCTGCGGGCCGGCTGCCTGGGTGTGCGGCGCGTTCGCCATCGAATAGCTGCGGCGGTCGCCGTCGCGTAACAGGAACTCCACGTACTGCCCCGCGTGGTACTGGAAGGCGTCGGCCGCCGGCAGCTGCAGGCGCAGCACGATCACGTCGTGCGAGGCGCGTTCCAGGCTGCTCACGCGCACCGGCATTTTCTTGATCGGGAAGGCCCCGGCCTCGGTCACCTGGCGCGATTCGAGCACCAAGTCGCTCTGCGCCGTACCGCAGCAGGTCAGCACATAGCCCGCGGCTTCTTCGGCCTCGCTCAGCGCCTTGGCCTGGTGGGGGCCGTGGCTCACGCTGCCGCTGACCAGCTTGCATTTGCAGGAGCCGCAGGCGCCGTCCTTGCAGCCGTAGGGCAGCCCGATGCCCTGGCGGATGCCAGCGGCGAGCAGGGTTTCGGAGGTGTCGGCCTGGAAGGCGCGCCCGCTGGGCTGCACGGTGATGGTGAAGGTCATGATGGGAATGAGACTACAGTGAGACGGATGAACAGACGCTGAACACAACGCGTCAGACGCTTTCAGGCCCTTTTCGATTCTCCCAAATTCCGAGCACATGACATTTCTAGGAGCCTTGCCCGCCCGTTTCCGTCGCGAACGGGTGTTGATCGTGGGTTGTGGCGATGTGGGCCAGCGTGCTGCGCGCACCCTGGGCAACGGGCGTCGGGTGCGCCTGCTGGCGCTGACCTCCAGCACCGAACGCAGCGCCGCCTTGCGCGCACAGGGCATCACACCCTTGCGGGGCAACCTGGACGACCCGGCCTCGCTGCAGCGTCTGGCCGGTCTGGGCACGCGCGTGTTGCACCTGGCGCCACCGCCCTCGGGCGAGGGCCAGGACTGGCGCCTGGACACCCGCACCCGCGCGCTGACCCGCGCGCTGTGGCGCCGTGGCGCGCCGGCCAGCCTGGTCTACGGCTCCACCAGCGGCGTGTACGGCGACTGTGGTGGCCGCTGGGTGAGTGAGGCCACGCCGGTACAACCGAGCACGCCGCGCGCCTGGCGCCGGGTCGACGCCGAGGCCACCGTGCGCTGGTTCGGGCGCATCACCGGCAGCCGCAGCACCGTGCTGCGCATTCCTGGCATCTACGCGCCCGACCGCGACGGCGGCACGCCGCGGGCCCGCCTGGAGCGCGGCACGCCGGTGCTGCGCGCCGAAGACGACGTTTACACCAACCACATCCACGCCGACGACCTGGCGCGTGCCTGCGTGCTGGCGCTGTGGCGGGCGCGGCCGCAACGGGTGGTCAACGTGACCGACGACACCACGCTCAAGATGGGCGACTACTTCGATCTCGCGGCCGATCTGTACGGACTGCCGCGGCCCACGCGCATCGCGCGCGACACCGCGGGCGAACAGCTGCCCCTGATGCTGCTGAGCTTCATGAGCGAATCGCGCCGCCTGCACAATCAGCGCATGAAAACCGAACTGGGCCTGCGGCTGCGCTACCCCACGGTGGCCGAGGGCCTGCGGCCCTAGCCGGGGCCCGATGTGACGATGATCGCCACCGCGTGCAGCAGGTACACCGCCACCAGCGCACGGCCGGTGGAGCGGCCCAGGTGGGTGGGCCGGCGTTCGTCGCGGCCGCGCAGGTAGAGCACCAGTGCCAGGCCGGCCATCACCGGCAGGTCGCGCCAGAGCACCGCGGACTCCACGTCCAGCGGCTCGATCAGGCCGGCCAGCCCGGCCACCGCCAGCGTGTTGAACAGTCCTGCGCCCACCACATGGCCCAGGGCGATGTCGTCTTCGCCCTTGCGGGCCGCGGCCACGCAGGTGGCCAGGCTGGGCAGGGTGATGCCCAGTGCCACCACGCCCAGACCCAGGGTCAGGTCGCTCACGCCCAGTTCCAGGGCCACTTCGACGGCGCCCCACACCAGCAGTGCAGCGCCTGCGGCCAGCACGAGCAGGGCCAGCAGCACCCGGCGCACTGCGTGGCCCGTGCCCAGCGGTTGGGCGGGCAGTTCGAGCGCGGTGTCGTCGGCCAGTGCGTCGGGTTCGCGGCGCTGCGACTGCCGCCACGTCCAGACCAGCAGCGCCACGAAGCCGGCCAGCAGCAGCGCCGCGTCCAGGCGCGAGAGCACGCCGTCCCACCGCAGCAGACCGGTCAGTACCGTGGCCCCCAGCAGCAGAGGCAGTTCGCGGTGCAGCACGGGGGAGCGGGCGCTGATGGGCCGCACCAGCACCGTCACCCCCAGCACCAGCGACAGGCCGACGATGTTGGCTCCCCAGGCACTGCCC
>NZ_JBPCSJ010000559.1:0-1879 GCF_051007235.1 Hydrogenophaga sp.
GGGCTGGGCGCTGCGGGTGGAGGTGCTCAAACGCAAGGGCCCGCCGCTGGACCGCGCGCTGACCCTGTCCGCACCGCCCGCCGGCCTGCCCGCGGTCTGGCCCGCGCGGCTGGCCGAGGCCGGCCGGTCCCTGTCTGTGATCCCGAGCGAGGCCGGCCATGCTGTGGTCCGCGCTGAAGCTATCGAACACCGACGAACCGCTCGCTTCCACTGACCCGGCGCTGCAGGCGCTGGCGGTCTGGGCGCTGCAGTTCACGCCCCGCGTCGCCATCGCCGAAGAGGCCGTGTTGCTGGAAGTGGCGGCCAGCCTGCGCCTGTTCGGCGGAGGGGCGGCGCTGCGCGAACGCCTGTGGCCCGGCGCGCAGGAACTGGGCGCCACCGCCCTGGCCTGGGCGCCCAACGCCCTGGCCGCGCTGGCGCTGGCGCGCGCCGGGCTGGAAGACGGCCTGCGCGCGCCGCTGGCCACGCTGCTCGACCCGCTGCCGCTGGGCGTGCTCAGCGCCCTGCGGCCGCATGGGCAGACCCTCTCGCACATCGGCTGCCGCACCCTGGGCGACGTGCGGCGCCTGCCGCGCGGCGGCCTGGCCCGGCGCTTCGACGCCGCGCTGCTGCGCGCGCTCGACCAGGCCTACGGCCACGCGCCGCAGACGCACGACTGGGTGCGACTGCCCGAACGCTTCGAGGCGCGGCTGGAGCTGCCGCACCGGGTGGACGATGCCACCGCGCTGGTCTTCGGCGCGCGCCGCCTGTTGCTGCAACTGGCAGCCTGGCTGGCCGCGCGCCAGCAGGGCACCACCGCCTTCACCCTGCACTGGGCACACGACGCCCTGCGCTCGCGCGGCGCGGGCGAGGGCGGGCAGTTGACGGTGCGCACGGCCGAACCCACGCGCGCGGTGGACCACCTTTCGCGCCTGCTGGCCGAACACCTGGCGCGCGTGACGCTGGCCGCGCCGGTGGGCGACCTGCGCCTGACCGCGGACGAGGTACGGTCGCTGCCGCAGCTCAGCGCGTCCTGGTTGCCGGACACCGCCGAGGGGCAGGAACCGCTGGCCCATGTGCTCGAACGCCTGTCGGTGCGGCTGGGGGCCGACCGTGTGTTGCGCCCGCGGCTGTGCGCCGACCACCGGCCCGAACACGCCAACCGCTGGCAACCGGTGGGCCAGCCGCTGCCGGCCGGCGCGCGCAGCGTGCCGCCCCCCGCCTGGCCCCAGCCGGCCCTGTTGCTGGAACAGCCACAACGCCTGCTGGTGCGCCAGCACCGGCCGCAGTACCAGGGCGAGCTGCAACTGCTGCTGGGGCCGCAACGCATTGAAGACGGCTGGTGGGACCGCGATGAGGCGCAGGACTGCGCCCGCCACGCGGTGCGCGACTACTGGGTCGCGCGTTCGCCGTCGGCGGGTTTCGTGTGGGTGTTTCAGACCCGGCTGGCCGAAGAACCGGCGTGGTACCTGCATGGCGTGTTTGCCTGAAGACCCGCCATGTCCCTGCCCGACCACGCCGAGCTGCTGTGCTGCTCCAACTTCACCTTCCTGCGCGGGGCCAGCCACCCGGCGGAACTGGTCGAACGCGCGAAGGCCATGGGCTACGCCGCCCTGGCCATCACCGACGAATGTTCCATGGCCGGCATCGCGCAGGCCCACGTGGCGGCCAAGAAAGCGCAGCTGCCGCTCATCGTGGGCAGCCAGTTCCGCGTGCAGGCCGACGGCGCACCCACCGGCGACTTCACGCTGGTGCTGCTGGCCACCAGCCTCAACGGCTACGGCAACCTCTGCACCTTCATCACGCGCTTGCGGCGCGCGGCCGACAAAGGCACGTACCGCCTTGCGCTGGCCGGCATCGATGCGGCCGCGCTCGGCGACTGCGTGGCCATCGCCGTGCC
>NZ_JBPCSJ010000560.1:0-10686 GCF_051007235.1 Hydrogenophaga sp.
CTGGGCCCGCGCCCGCCCGGGCGCGGCACGCCCGGCCACGGCGAGACCGCCCACAAAGTTGCGACGTTGAAGGAAGGGGGATGGGGTCGTGTTCATGGGGGTCTCAAAAATCAGGAAAGGTTCAGACGGCGAACTGCCAGGCGCGCACCTCGGATGCCGGATGCTCGGTCTTCAACGGAGGTTCAGCCAGCTCGGCCGCGGTGTGCTAGCCGAACTCGCGCAGCACGCTGTCCTTGACGGTGGTGAAGGCGTAGGACGAGCGGTCGCGCGGGTGGGCCAGCGGCACGGGCACGGTGCGGCGGATGCGGCCGGGTCGCGGCTCCATCACCACCACCTTGTCGCCCAGGTAGACCGCCTCCTCCACGTCGTGCGTCACCAGGATCATGGTGATGCCCTCGGTCTGCCAGATGCGGTGCAGCTCCTGCTGCAGGTGGGCGCGTGTCATGGCGTCGAGCGCGCCGAACGGTTCGTCCAGCAGCAGGATGTCGGGCCGGTTCACCAGCGCGCGGGCAATCGCCACGCGCTGCGACATGCCGCCCGAGAGCTGGTGCGGGTAGGCCTTCTCGAAGCCGGTGAGGCCCACCAGTTCGATGTGCTCGCGGATGGTGGCGCGTCGCTGGCCTTCGGTCAGGTCGGAGTTCAGCAGCCCCAGCGCGATGTTCTTCTCCACCGTCAGCCAGGGGAACAGGCGGTGCTCCTGGAACACGATACCGCGGTTGAGGTTCGTGCCCTTGATGCGCGTGCCGTCGAGCAGGATCTCGCCCTGGTAGCCCTCTTCCAGACCGATGACCAGGCGCAGCAGCGTGGACTTGCCGCAGCCGCTGGTGCCCACGATGCTGACGAACTCACCCGGGGCTATGGTGAGGTCGATGTCCTGCAGCACGGGCAGGGGCTGGCCCTTGACCTCGTACTGCTTGTTCAGGCCCCGGATGTCCAGGGTGCCGGCGTGTGCCATGGTGTTGTCCTCTTCAAAAAATCAATATCTGGCGACCGTGCGGTCGCGCCAGGCCAGCAGGCGGCGTTCCAGCGCAGCCGTGAACGCGTTGAGGGCGTAGCCCACCAACCCGATCACGGCCACACCGAACAGCACCAGGTCCATCTGGAAGTGCTCGCGGCCGTCGATCAGGGTGTTGCCGATGCCGGCGCCGGACGCCATCAGGTATTCGCTGCCCAACGTGGCCAGCCAGCTGTAGATCAGCGCCAGCTGCACGCCGGTGAACACCGAGGGCGCAGCGGACGGTGCGATCACGCGGGTCAGCTGCTGCCAGAGACCGAAGCCGTAAACGCGCCCGACCTCGATGAACTCGCGCGGCACGCTGCGCAGGCCCTCGAAGGTGTTGAGCACCATCGGGAAGAAGGCCGCCATGCCGATGAAGGCCACCTTGGCGCCGTCGCCCAGGCCAAACCACATCGAGAGCATCGGAATCCATGCGAACAGCGAGATCTGCTTGAGCGTGTGGAAGGACGGGCCCACCAGGCGCTCGGCCCAGCGTGACCAGCCCAGCAACACGCCCACCGCCAGTCCGGCGCTGGCGCCCAGCACGAAGCCCCGCGCGTTGCGCCAGAGGCTGGCCGAGAGCGCGGTCCACAGCTCGCCGCTGGTGAGCTGTTGCACGGCGCGGTCCCACACCGCGGCGGGCGAGACCAGCAGCGGCGAGGTGGACCAGCCCGAGGCCACGGCCCACCACCAGAACAGCAGGATCAGCGCGGGCAACACCCAGCCGCGCAACGCCGGCGGGACGGCGGTCAACGAACGTGTTCGTGACATGTTGTTCTCCTTGCTCACAAGCCGGGCTTGCGCCAGCGCAGCAGCCAGGCCTCGGCCAGCGACAGCAGCTTGTCGATGGCAAAGCCCACGATGCCCACCGCCAGCACCGAAGCCAGCACCACGTCCAGCTGGAACAGCTGGCGCCCGTAGACGATGAGAAAGCCGATGCCTTCGGACGAGGCCAGCAGCTCCACCACCACCAGCGCGAGCCAGGCGTGGGTCAGGCCGTAGCGCACGCCGTTCCAGATCGGCGCCGTGGCGGCCGGGAACACCACGCGGGTCAGCATCTGCCAGCGGCTGAAGCCGTAGACCCGAGCCACCTCGATGAAACGGTTGGGCACGCCCTGGATGCCCTGGCAGGTGTTGAGCGTGACCGGCACCAGGGTGGCCTTGGCGATCAGCAGGAACTTGAGCGCCTCGTCAATGCCGACCAGCAGCATCAGCAACGGCAGCCAGCCGATCACCGGCACCTGGGCGAAGGCCTTGAACAGCGGGTACAGGTAGTCGCGCGCCGTGGGCGAGAGCCCCATGACCGACCCCAGCACCAGCCCGCCCAGCAGGCCGATGCCGAAGCCGGTGAAGACGCGCACCAAGCTGATCTGCAGGTTGCTCCAGATCTCGCCGCTGACCACCATGTCGGCGAAGGTGCGAAACACCTGGGCCGGCGGCGGCAGCACCTGTTCCGGCGCCCAGCCCCAGACCGACGACAGGTGCCACAGCAGCAGCAGCGCCAGCGGGAAGGGCCAGGCCCATAGCCATTGCAGCGGCGGACGCCAGCGGCGACCCGACGACAGCGTCGCGGCCACAGGCTCCGTCGGTGATGGCAGCGACACAGTCACCCGCAGAGATGAAGACATGGTCATGCGCTCCACTCGGGTCGTGCCGTCAATTCGCGAGCTGGCCGTCGGGTCCGTAGACCGGCCAGTAGGTTTCGAGCTTGAGTTCCTTGAGCGCCACGTTCAGGTAGCGGCGGTCGAACCAGCTGTCGATCTCGGGCACCGAGCGCGTGAGCTTGAGCGCGTGGGCGTCTTTGGCCGCTTCCTTGTAGCGCGCCACCAGGAAGGGGTCGAGCAGCGGCGAGAGGCGCACGCGCAGGGGCTGGCCGATGAAGTCCTCGCGCCAGATCTTTTCCGGGTACTCGGTCTTGCCCCAGCGTTCGAACAGGTCGGCGCGGTTGGCCTCGTTCGAGTAGCGGTGCGCCACCTTGACCAGCGTGGTCACGACACGCTGCACGGCCTGCGGGTGCTTCGCGGCGAAGTCCTCGGTCACCAGCAGGTGGGTCTGGCGGGTGAACTTGTAGTTGTCGGCCGCGGCGGACCAGACGATCTTGGCCTGTCCCTTGTCGCGCAGGTCGAAGGCGCCGACGTAGTCGAAGATGGCGTCCACGTCCTTGTTGACCAGCGCGGTGCGGCCACCGGCCAGGTCCAGGTTGATGAGCTTGAGGTCGCTTTCCTTCAGCCCGTGCGCCGCCAGCGCGGCAGACGCGGCCAGGTGCAGGTTGGTGCCCTTGAACAGCGCCACGCGCTTGCCCTTGAGGTCTTCGAGTTTGGTGATGCCCGAATCGGGCTGCACCGCCAGGTAGAGCCCGGTGCGCACGCCGCTGCCGGCGATCAGCTTGGTCTTCACGCCGTTGGCGCGCGCCACGATGGCCGGCAGGTCGCCTTGCCAGGCGAAGTCCAGCTGCTTGTTGACGAGGGCCTCGTTGACGGCCGGGCCGGCGCCCTTGAAGAACACCCACTTGATCTCGACGCCGTCCTGGCGGAAGGCTTCTTCAAAAGCGCCGTCGGTGTAGGCCAGCGCGGTGGTGGTACCGCCGTGGCGGATGGGGTTGCTGCCCACGCCGCCGGTGGCCACCCCGATGCGGATGACTTTCAGCGGCTCGGGGGCGGACTGGGCCTGGGCAAGGCCGGTGGTGGACAGGGTGAAGGCCAGCGCGAGCAGGCCGAAGCGGTGACGTGGATTCATGGTTCCTCCGGTTGAATCGATGGCTGTGGACCGGACGGAATCTACGGACAGCGCCTTGCTCGCGGAACGAATGAAAACGGATATCCAAACGCAGCGCTGTTGGACTCATGAGCTCATCGCCGCACCGCATAAGAAACCCGTGTTTGACGCACATCGATATGCGAATCCCTTCGTTCACGGGCGGGGGCAGCGGACCTAGTCTGAAAAAAGGACGCCGCGATCCGCCCCGTCCAGCGCAACAAACACCCAAGGAGTTCCCATGTCCCAGCTCAACGACCTACCCGGCACTTACTCGCGCTTCAAGGCCGAGCCCTACACCCCCCACATCGGCGCCGTCATCCACGGCCTGGACCTGCGCCAGCCGCTGGACGAGGCCACCCAGGCCGAACTGCGCCACGCCCTCGCCCGCCACGAGGTGATCTTCTTCCGCGACCAGGACCTGACGCCCGAACAGCACGTGGCTTTCACGCGCAACTTCGGCGGCGTGGCCGAGGTCAAGGCCTTCTTCCCGCGGCTCGAAGCGCACCCCGAGATCGAGATCGTCGAGAGCACGTCCGAGAAGCCCAAGGCCGCCAGCAACTGGCACGCCGACATCACCTGGCGCGAACAGCCGCCCCTGGGCACCAGCCTGTACGCGCAGGTGATCCCCGCCACCGGCGGCGACACGCTGTGGGCCAGCCTGACCGCGGCCTACGACAGCCTGCCGCCCGCCTTCCAGGCCTACCTGGAAACGCTCACCGCGGTGCACACCTGGGAAATCAGCGGCTGGACCGAGTACCTGCTGGCCAAGGACGCCAGCGGCGACGAGCTGAAGGCCGCGCGCGCCAAGTACCCGCCGGTGGAACACCCGGTGGTGCGCGTGCACCCGGTCACCGGCAAGAAGATCCTGTACGTCAACAGCACTTTCACCAGCCACATCAAGGGCCTGTCGCGTTCGGCCAGCGACGCGCTGCTGACCCAGCTGTTCGAACTGGCCCGCGTGCCCGAATTCCAGGCCCGCCTGCGCTGGGCGCAGGGCACGCTGGCGGTGTGGGACAACCGCTCGACACAGCACTACGCGGTGGGCGATTTCTTTCCTCAGCACCGCAAGCTGCACCGCATCACGATCACGGGATAACCCCCCCTGCGTCGCCTGCGGCGCCTTCCCCCCCAGGGGGACGGCGCCTGTGGCCGGGCGGAGCCCGTTCCACGGCGCCCCTGGCCGCTCGCGCCGGCGCGACCTCTTTTTGCTGAACATCCCACAGGTCAACCAACAAGACACAATCGCAACTGCAAACCCAACGACAACTGCGCCTCGGCGCCTTCATCATGGCGACCGGCCACCACATCGCGGCCTGGCGCCACTCCGGCGCGCAGGCCGATGCGGGCGTCAACATCGACCACTACATCGAGCTCGCGCAGACCGCCGAGCGCGGTCTGTTCGACCAGGTGTTCGTGGCCGACAGCCCCGGCATCTGGCACAAGGGCGACCGCGAGTCGTTCAGCCGCCAGGGGCGGCTCTCGCACTTCGAGCCGGTCACGCTGTGGGCCGCGCTGTCGGCGGTGACGAAACACATCGGTTTCGTCGCCACCGCGTCCACCACCTACGAAGACCCCTACCTGCTGGCGCGCAAGTTCGCCTCGCTGGACCACATCAGCAAGGGCCGCGCGGCCTGGAACGTGGTGACCACCAGCGCCGAGAACGTGCACGGCAACTTTGGGCTGGACGCGCACCCCGACCCGGCCACCCGCTACGAGCGCGCCCATGAATTCGTGGACGTGGTCAAAGGCCTGTGGGATAGCTTCGAGGACGACGCCTTCCTGCGCGACAAGGCCTCGGGCGTGTACTTCGACCCCGACAAGCTGCACGCGCTCAACCACATCGGCAAATTCCTCAAGGTCAAAGGGCCGCTGAACATCGAGCGCCCACCGCAGGGCCACCCGGTGATCGTGCAGGCCGGATCGTCGGAAGACGGCAAGGAGCTGGCCGCCGCCACCGCCGAAGCCATCTTCACCGCCTGGACCAGCCTGGCCGAAGCGCAGGCCTTCTACCAGGACGTGAAGGGGCGCATGGCCAAGTACGGCCGCCGCCCCGACCAGCTGCTGGTGCTGCCGGGCATCTCGCCGGTGATCGGCCGCACGGAGGCAGAAGCGCAGGCCAAGTGGGCCGAGCTGCAGGCACTCATCCACCCCTCGGTCGGTCTGGCCACGCTGGCGCCGTTCTGGCCGGGTGAAGACCTGTCGAAGTGGGACCTGGACGCGCGCCCGCCCTACATTCCCGAACCACCCAAGGGCATCAACAGCCGGGCCCACGTGGTGCTCGAACTCGCCCGGCGCGAGCGGTACACGGTGCGCCAGCTCTACGAGTACCTGGCCGGCGCACGCGGCCACTGGGTGGTGGTGGGCACACCGGTGCAGATCGCCGACCGCATGCAGGAATGGTTCGAGAACGGTGCGGCCGACGGCTTCAACGTCATGCCGCCGGTGCTGCCGCAAAGCCTGAACGAGTTCGTCGATCTGGTCGTGCCCGAACTGCAGCGCCGCGGCCTGTTCCGCACCGCGTACGAAGGCCGCACGCTGCGCGAAAACCTCGGACTGGAACGCCCGGTCGGCCGCTACGCCCAGCCGCAGGCCAAGGCGGCCTGAGTTGTCGGGTCTCGCCCGTCAGGCGGTGGCGTGGCACGCACGCCACCGCTTTCTGTGGTCGTTCGCGGTGCTGTCCCTGTTCATGGGCGTCAGCGTCGGCCTGGCCAAGGTGACCACCAGCCTCTACGCAATGCAACTGGGCGCCAGCGGCTGGTGGCTGGGCGCGATCGCCAGCGCGCAAAGCCTGGGCATCCTGATCACCGCCCTGCCGGTCGGTGTCTGGGTCGAGCGCTTCGGCCCGCGGCGCCTGTTCATGGCCGGCAGCCTGGCGGGCGGCCTGCTCTATGCGGTGCTGCCGCTGGTGCCCCACGCGGCGTTCCTGCTGGGCATGACGGTGCTCACCGGCCTGGTGATGCCCACGCGCTTTGTCTCGCTGCAAACCATCTTCATGGGCATGTTGCAGCAGATCGGCCCGTCCAACGCCGGCTGGCAGCGCGCGGCCCACATGTCCGGCATGTTGCTGCTCGGCCCGCTGATCACGGCTTCGGTGATCGCGCACCTGGGCCATGCCGGCAGCTACTGGCTGGTGGCGCTGATGTTCCTGCTCACCGTCGCGCTGTCGCAGCGCGTGCTGGGGCAGCCGCTGCCATCGCCCACTGCGCCGATCTCGCCCCGGCCCCCGGGCATCCGAGCATCGATGGCACAGGTGCTGGCCCATCCGCAGGCGCGGCGGCTGGCGCTGACCGAGGCCTGCGTCCAGAGCCTGAACATGTACCACGCCTTCTTCATCGTCGTGATCGCGGTGCAGGACCTGCACGTGCCCGCCGCGGCGGCCGGCAGCCTGGTGGCGGTGCAGGGGGCAGCGTTCATCCTGGCCTTGCTGGCGCTGGGTTCGCCGATCCAGCGGCTGGGCCGCCACGCGACGCCCGCCGGTGCGGCACTGGCCGCCCTGGGTTGCGTCGCTCTGGGCGCCGCCGACGGCCTACCCCTGCTGCTGGTGGGCAGCGCCCTGCTCGGCCTGGGCCTGGGCACGATCGAGGTACAGGTACTCGGCCGCATGGCCGCGCTGGGCGCTCGCCTGGGCCAGGGCCGCATGGCCGGGCTCAACGCGATCGCAGGCCCGGGCGGCGCCCTGCTGGGGGGTCTGCTGGGCGGCAGCTTTGGCGCCTGGGCCGGGTTGCAGGCGGGCTTTCTGCTGTGCGCACCGCTGATGTTGCTGGTGGCGCGCGCCGCGGCGCGGGAGAACTGAAAGGAGCGGGCTTCAGCCCGCTTCCTGCGCCTGCATCACCGCCTCGCGGCTGAGCGTGGGCACGAAGGTCTCGATGAAACCGTAGGCAAAACCCGGCAACCAGTGGTTGCGCCGCAAGCCCAGGCGGGTCAGGTTGATCTGGAACAGGTGCCCGGCGTCGATGGCGTGCAGGTGGGTGTCGCGCTCCTCGTCGAAGGCAATGGACGCGACGATGCCCACGCCCATCTCCAGCTCGACATAGGTCTTGATCACGTCCGCGTCCATGGCGGTCAGCACCACGTCCGGCTTCAGGCCCGCGCGCGCGAAGGCGTCGTCGATGTGGGCACGCCCCGTGTAACCCAGCTCGTAAGTGATGATGGGATACGCCACCAGATCCAGCAGCGTGACCGTCCGGTCCAGGTCCAGCAGCGGGTGCCCTGGCGGCACAACGATGCTGTGGCTCCAGCGGTAGCACGGCAGCGTCACCAGTTGTGCGTAACCGGCCAGCGCTTCGGTGGCCACACCGATGTCGGCATCGCCCGAGAGCAGCATCTCGGCCACCTGCTGAGGCGAGCCCTGGTGCAGGTGCAGCGTGACGCGCGGGTAGCGGCGGCGGAAGTCGCGCACCACGTGCGGCAGCGCGTAGCGCGCCTGCGAGTGGGTGGCCGCAATGGACAGACGGCCCTCTTCGCGGCCTTGCAGTTCCTGGCCGGCGCGGCGCAGGCTCTCGGCGTCCAGCAGCACGCGCTGGATGATGGGCAGCAGGGCTTTGCCGGCCGCGGTCATGCCCAGCAGGCGCTTGCCCGAGCGCACGAACAGCTCGACGCCCAGTTCCTCTTCGAGTTCGCGCACCTGGCGGCTCACGCCGGGTTGCGAGGTGTGCAGCACCGAGGCCACCTCGGTCAGGTTGAAGCCGCAGCGTTCGGCCTCCCGGACCGATCGCAGTTGTTGGAAATTCATGGTGGTTCTTGTGGCGATAAAAAAAGGCGACACCGGGAACCCGGTGTCGCCGCCGCAGCAGCCCCGTCAGGGGCTCGCGCCAAGCGCGGCGGGGGTGACTCAAAGCTTCGCGATGGACACCTCGGTCGACTTCACCAGGGCGACCACGTCGGACCCCACGGCCAGACCCAGGTCGTTGACCGAGCGGGTGGTGATGACCGAGGTCACGACGCCCCAGGGCGTCTCGACGTCGACTTCCGACACGACGTCGCCCTTGATGATTTCCTTGACTTTGCCTTTGAACTGGTTGCGCACATTGATGGCTTGAATGGACATGACTCTCTCCTTGAAAAAATTAGGAACGGGAAAACAGGGCAAAAAGGCCGAAACACACGATCAGCACCAGCGCAACCCGAAACACCAGGCGCTGCAAGGCGCTGTCCTGCTCGGCGTCGGGGCGCTCGGGCAGCGCGTCGCGGCTGAAGGGGTTTTCATCGAACAGGTTCATGGCCGCTCACAGGCTGTAGCGCACCTGATCGAACGCCACCGGCTGGAAGTGGCCCGCCGGCTGCAGGCGCAGGCCCTCGCGCAGCAGCAGCGAGACCGCATCGTCCAGCCGGGTGCTGATCTCTTCCGATGGCTGGTATTGGCCGCGCTCGTCCTTGGGGATCTGGCTGTCGGACGCGTACACCCCCGGCAGGATGTGCTGCGCGCCCAGCGACTGCAGCACCGGTCGCAGTGCGTAGTCCAGCGCCAGCATGTGGTGCGGGCTGCCGCCGGTGGCGATGGGCAGCACCACCTTGCCTTTGAGCGCGGTCTGGGGCAACAGGTCGAGAAAGACCTTGAGCACACCGCTGTAGGCGGCCTTGTAGACCGGTGTCGCCACCACCAGGGCGCGGGCACTGGCCACCTGTTCGATGGCGCGCACCACGCTGGCGTGGCCCCAGTCGGCCAGCAGCAGCGCCTGCGGTGACAGGTCACGGATGCGCAGGCGGTCGACGCGCAAGCGCCGGTCGTCGACGGCGGCGTGCAGGCGTGCCTCCACACCGTCCAGCAGCGTGGCCGAGCGCGAGTGTTCGGTGGGGCTGCCGGCGATCAGCAGAACGGACATGAATACTCCCTGAAGTGTGTGTGACGGCAAACGGGGTTCGTCTTACCGCTTCGTGTAGATCTGGTCGAACGAGGCGCCGTCGGCGAAGTGGTCCTTGGCCGCCTTCTCCCAGCCGCCAAAGGCCTCGTCGATCTTGAACAGCTTGAGCTGGGGGAACTGCTTGCCGTACTTGGCCTGCGCCTTGGCCGAGATCACCGGGCGGTAGAAGTGCTTGCCGATGAGGTCCTGGCCTTCTTCGGTGTACAGGTACTCCAGGTAGGCCGTGGCCACGGCGCGCGTCCCTTTCTTGTCCACGTTCTTGTCGACCACGGTCACCGCCGGCTCGGCCAGGATGGACAGCGAGGGGTAGACCACGTCGAACTTGGTGTTGAACTCTTTCTCCAGCAGGTAGGCCTCGTTCTCCCAGGCGATCAGCACGTCGCCCTGGTTGCGCTGGGCGAAGGTGATGGTCGAACCGCGGGCGCCGGTGTCCAGCACGGGCACGTTGCCGTACAGCTTGGCCACGAATTCCTTGGCCTTGGCCTCGCTGCCGAACTTGCGCTTGGCAAATTCCCAGGCCGCCAGGTAGTTCCAGCGGGCGCCGCCCGAGGTCTTGGGGTTGGGCGTGATGACCTTGACGTCGGGGCGGATCAGGTCGTCCCAGTCCTTGATGCCCTTGGGGTTGCCCTGGCGCACGGCCAGGATGATGGTGGACGCATACGGCGTGCTGTTGTGCGGCAGGCGCTTCTGCCAGTCCTTGGGAATCCAGCCGCCGTTGGCGTGCAGCGCGTCGGTGTCACCGGCCAGGGCCAGGGTGGCGACGTCGGCGTCCAGCCCGTCGATGATGGAACGGGCCTGCTTGCCCGAACCGCCGTGGCTCTGCTTGATGGTCACGTCCTGGCCGGTCTTGGCCTTCCAGGCCTTGGCGAAAGCGGCGTTGATGTCCACGTACAGCTCGCGCGTCGGGTCGTACGACACGTTGAGCAGGGTCACGGGGGCCGGCTGGGCCAGGGCGGTGCCGGCGCTGGTCGCCAGTGCGGCGGCAGCGATCAGCGAGGTGGTGAAGTGGCGGCGGGTGTTCATGGTTTGGCTCCGGAATGAATGACAACGGAACGGATCATGAAATCCCAT
>NZ_JBPCSJ010000561.1:0-1359 GCF_051007235.1 Hydrogenophaga sp.
GAACAGGAAGACGATGGCCACGGTGAGCAGAGCGCCCTCGATCAGGGTGCGGCGCACGTTGTCCACCGACACGCGGATCGGCCGCGAGCCGTCGGCAATGGGTTCGAGCTTCACGCCTGGCGGCAGCTGCGCCTGCAGTTCAGCGACCACGGCTTTGAGCCCGTCGGTGACCGCGATGGTGTTCTCGTCCTGCGCCTTTTGCACCTGCAGCAGCAGGGTGCGCTGGCCGTTGTACAGCGCCAGGCTCTCCACCTCTTGCGTGGCGTCGCTGATGCGCGCGACCTGGCCCAGCCGCACCGGGCTGCCACCGCGCCGCGCCACGATGATCTGCTCAAAGTCCCGGGGGTTCTGCATGCGCGCGAGCACCTGCACCACACGGTCGCGGTCGGCGTCTTTGAGCGTGCCGACCGGCAGGTCCTGGTTCTCGCTGCGCACGGCGGCCACCACCTGGTCGGCCGTCACGCCCAGGGCCTCCATGGCGGCGGGGTTCAGGTCGATGTTGACCGCGCGCCGCGTGCCGCCCACCAGCGTGACCGAGCCCACGCCGCGCACGTTCTCCATGCGCTTTCTCAGCGTCTGTTCGGCCCAGGTGGTGAGTTCGACCGCGCTGGGTTGTTGCGCACTCGATGCGTCCGGCAACACGGCCACCGACCAGATGGCGCGCGAGGCCGGATCGAAGCGCAGCACCGCTGGTTCTTTCACCTCGTCGCGCAGGGTCGGGCGCAGCAGCGCAATTTTTTCGCGCACGTCTTCGGCCGCCTTACGCCCGTCGATGTGCAGCTGGAATTCAATGATGACGACCGACTGGCCTTCGTAGCTGCGCGAGGTCAGCGCGTTCACGCCCGCGATGGCGTTGACCGACTCCTCCACCTTCTTGGTGACCTCGTTCTCCACGATCTCGGGCGAGGCGCCGGGGTACTGGGTGGTCACCACCACCACCGGGAAGTCGATGTTGGGGAACTGGTCCACCTTCAGGCGCTGGAAGCTGAACAGCCCCAGCACCATCAGGGCCAGCATGACCATGGTCGCGAAGACCGGGTTGCGCAGCGATACCTGGGTGAACCACATGGCCGGGCTTTCAGGGCTTGGCGGCTGGCGCCAGAGCGGGGGGCACTGTTGCGGGGGGGGCCTGCCTGACCGCCGTGCCTTCGCGGAGGCTGCCCGCCGACGCACGCAGCACCGCGGTGCCTTCGCCCAGGCCGTTCACCCCGTCCACCAACAGCATGGCTTCGCCCGCGTGCTGGCCCTGGCGGCCCAGCGCCACCGGCACGTGCGTCACCTGGTTGGCCGTCAGCGCCTGCACATAGGGTGCGGGCTTGTCGTTGCGCACGGCCGACAGCGGCACGGCGTTGGCCTGCA
>NZ_JBPCSJ010000562.1:0-14037 GCF_051007235.1 Hydrogenophaga sp.
AAACCACCCTGGCCGCCATGGCCGCCATCGCCCTGTCGGCCTGTGCCTCCAACATGAGCGCGCCCGCCATGCCCTTCTCGCAGGCCAGCCTGCCCGCCGCCGTGCAAGTGCCGGCCGGCCACCAGGTCGCCATGGAAACCGTGGGCGTGGGCCAGATCACCTACGAATGCCGCGCCATGAAAGACATGGCCGGGCATGAGGGGGTCTTTGTCGGTCCCGATGCCCAGCTGATGAGCCGCAGGGGCCAGCAGGTGGGCAAGTACTACGGTCCGCCCGCCACCTGGGAAAGCATGGACGGCTCCAAACTCACCGCCACCCAGCTGGCGGTGGCGCCGGGCGCGGCCGGCAGCATCCCGCTGCAGCTGGTTAAGGCCAACCCCGCCATGGGCATGGGCGCCATGCAGGGCGTGACCTACATCCAGCGCGTGGCCACGCAGGGCGGCGTTGCGCCGGCCATGCTGTGCGATGCGAGCAAGATGGGCAGCAAGGAAATCGTGAAGTACCAGGCCGACTACATCTTCTGGAAGGCGGTGTGAGGCAGGCACCCCCTGCGCCGCTTTGCGTCTTCCCCCTCTCTCGCCTTCGGCGGGAGGGGGACGGCACTGGTCGCCCGGCAAAGCCGGTTCGACGGTGCCTCTGGAATGTGCCGCGTCGTGCCGAACGGGGTGTTGGCCGGCCGACCGGTGAAGCCAAGCGCCGTTAGGAGGCGCGTTCAAATCCTGCCAGCAGGTTGACCGCGTTGGTACCGACCGCGTCCACCGCGTAGCCGCCTTCGAAGGTGAAGACCGTGGGCAGACCGGCGCCGGCCAGCGCCTCCCCCACCGCGAAGTAGTCGTCGCTGCGCAGGGTGAAGCCCGAGATAGGGTCGCCCTCAAACGTGTCCAGGCCCATGGGCACCACCAGCGCGCCGGCGCCGAAATCGGCCACGGCCTGCAAAGCGCGCTCCAGCGCGGCGCGCCAGGTGGCAAAACCGGTGCCGCGCGGCAGCGGCAGGTTGAGGTTGAAGCCCTCGCCCGAACCCGCGCCGCGCTCGTCCGCATGGCCCAGGAAGAAGGGGTACTCGGTCATCGGGTCGCCGTGGATGGAGACCGTCAGCACGTCGGCGCGCTCGTAGAAGATGGTCGGCGTGCCGTTGCCGTGGTGGTAGTCCACGTCCAGCACCGCCACGCGCTGCTGGCCACCTTCACGCAGTGCCTGGGCGGCGATGGCGGCGTTGTTCAGAAAACAGTAGCCGCCGAAGAAGTCGGCCCCCGCGTGGTGGCCGGGTGGGCGCGTCAGGGCAAAGGCGCTGCGCGCGCCGCCCAACACGTCGTAGGCCGCCTCCAGCGCGCAGGCCGCACCGCCGCGCGCCGCGGCCCAGGTGCCCGCCATCAGTGGGGAGCCCGAATCGAAGGAAAACAGACCGAGGCGGGCGGCGAAGTTGCGCGGCAGCACATCGGTGCGGAAGGCATGCCGGTTGCCCAATGGCCAGACCGAGGGCAGCGCATCGCGCTGCGCATTGGCAGGGTCCATCGCCACCCACTCGTCCCAGGCGCCCGCCAGGAACGTGGTGTAGCGCGCGTCGTGCACCCGGCCGATCGCCATGTCCAGCTCGGCGTCGACGATGGCCGGCGTGAGCAGCTCGCCCAGCGGCCGGCGCTGCAGTTCGGCCAGCACAAAGTCCAGCCGCGCCGGCACTTCGTGGCACGGCACCATGCGGCCGCGGAACATCTCTTCGCGCCCCTGGTGCAGCGCGTGGTGGGGGTTGTGGAAGGTTCTCATCGTGGGCGTGAGTGTCGCACCGCCGGTGGTGGCGGGGCTATATTGATCGCGTTGCCCATCGAATGTTTCAGGAGTCCTTCATGTCATCCGGAAAAATCCTCGTCGCCCAGGGCGGCGGCCCCACGGCCGTCATCAACCAGTCGCTCGTGGGCGTGGCGCTGGAGGCGCGGCGCTTCCAGAACGTGCAGCGCATCTACGGTGCGCGCCACGGCGTGCGCGGCATCGTCGACGAGAACTTTGTCGACCTCACGCAGGAGACCAGCCACAACCTCGAAGCCGTGGCGCGCACGCCGGCCTCGGCGCTGGGCTCCACGCGCGACAAGCCCGACCTGAAGTACTGCCAGGAAATCTTCAAGGTGCTCAAGGCGCATGAGATCGAGCACTTCTTCTACATCGGCGGCAACGACTCGTCGGACACCGTGCGCATCGTCAGCGAAGAGGCGCGCAAGGCCCACTACCCGCTGCGTTCGATCCACATTCCCAAGACCATCGACAACGACCTGGTGGGCAACGACCACACGCCGGGCTTCCCGTCGGCGGCGCGTTTCGTGGCGCAGGCGTTTGCCGGCGCCAACCTCGACAACGCTTCGCTGCCGGGCGTGTACGTGGGCGTGGTGATGGGCCGACATGCGGGCTTCCTCACCGCCGCGTCGGCGCTGGGCAAGAAGTTCCCGGACGACGGCCCGCACCTGATCTACGTGCCCGAGCGGGTGTTCGAGATCCCGAAGTTCCTGGCCGATGTGAAGGCCATGTACGAACGCCACGGCCGCTGCGTGATCGCGGTCAGCGAAGGCATCCACGACGCTTCGGGCCAGCCCATCATCACCCAGCTGGCCCAGGACGTGGAGAAGGACGCGCACGGCAACGTGCAGCTGTCTGGCACGGGCGCGCTGGCCGATCTGCTGTGAGAGGAGATCAAGGCCAAGCTGGGCATCAAGCGCGTGCGCGGCGACACCTTCGGCTACCTGCAGCGCAGCTTTATCGGTTGTGTGAGCGACGTGGACCAGCGCGAAGCGCGCGAGGTGGGCGAGAAGGCGGTGCAGTTCGCCATGTGGGGCAGCGTGGACGGCTCGGTGGCGATCAAGCGCACCGGTTTCTATTCGGCCGACTACGAGCTGCTGCCGCTGGACGCCGTGGCCGGCAAGACGCGCACCATGGAAGATCAGTTCATCTCTGCCAGTGGCACCGACGTGACCGACGCCTTCCGCCTGTACCTGCGGCCGCTGCTGGGCTCGGACATGCCCGATGCCTTCCGCCTGCGCTTCAACCCGGTGGCCAGGGTGCTGCACAAGGGGTGATGCTGGCCTTCGCCGCCTTAAGCCTGGGCTCATTCTGGGCGACCACGATGCCAGCACCGGTTCAGGGCCTGCACGCTTGCGGTGAGGTGGCGGCGCTGCTAGCCTGAAGACCGGTCCGAGCCGCGCAGCTTCCACGGGCTCGGTGCGTCTTCCACTTCTTGCAGAAAGGCGAACGTACCGTGAACACCCTGACCACTTTTCGATTTCCCGAGGGCACCTGCATCGCGCAGGCGCAGCCCAACGCCGGCGTACCGGTCACGCTGGCGTCGCCCGGCCGCGCGGTGATGACCGACCTGACGCATGTGCGCGCGGCCACCATCCGCCCCGACATGCCGCTGACCGAGGCGCGCCAGACCATGATCCACCAGGGCGTTCGCCTGTTGTTCGTGGTCAGCGAGATGCCCTGTGTGGACGGGCTGATCACCTCCACCGATCTGGAGGGTGAGCGCCCGATGCAGCAGATCCACAAGCGCGGGGTGAAGTACGAGGACCTGAGCGTGGCCGACGTGATGTCGCCGCTGGCCTCGCTGGACGCGATCGACCTGGAAGACCTGGCCCACGCCGATGTGGCCAAGGTGGTGGCGACGCTCAAGCAGGTGGGGCGGCGCCACCTGCTGGTGGTGCAGAAGGCCGGCACCGGCCACGGTCCGCGGGTGCGCGGTGTGATCTCGCAGGCGCAGATCGAGCGCCAACTGGGGCGGCCGATCGACATGGTGGAAACCGCGGGCAACTTTGCCGAGATCTCCGCCACACTGGCCGCCTGACGGCACTGCCCGCCGCCGGCGGATCGGTCAGTGCTCGTCGAACAGGCGCTGCACCGCGCGCGGGTCGCGCGTCTGCGTCAGCGCCAGTTGCAGCAGCACGCGGGCCTTGGGCGGGCTGAGCGTGTCGCCCGCCACGGTGCCGTGCGTCTCGTCGTCGAACTCCATGCCGCGGGCCACCAGCCCGTGGGCACCGCGCGGCGCCCGCACCACCACCACGCCGCGTGCCACCGCTGCAAGGATGGCCGGCTGGACCCGCCGGCTGACCGATGCGGTGCCGGCCCCGGCGTGCACGATGCCCTGCGCCCCGGCGGCGACAAAGGCGTCGATGGCGGTGCCGTCGTCGCCTTCGTGCCCGTAGGCGATGTGCACCCGCGGCAGGCTCTGCAGGCCGCTGATATCGAAGGCGCTGTCAGTGGTGTGGCGCCGCAGCCCGCCGCGGTAGAACAGGGCTCGGCGATCGCTCACCAGCCCCATGAGCCCGAACAGCGGTGAGGTGAAGGCGTCCACCGTCATGGTGTCGGTCTTGTGCAGGTCGCGGGCGCCGATGATGCGGTCGTTCATCACCACCACCACGCCGCGGCCGGTGGCCTGTTCGCTGGCGGCCACCACGGCGGCGCGGAACAGGTTCATTGGCCCGTCCGCGCTCAGCGCGTCGGCCGGGCGCATGGCGCCCACCAGCACCACCGGCTTGGGGCTGCGCACCGTGAGGTTGAGGAAATAGGCGGTCTCTTCCAGGGTGTTGGTGCCGTGGGTGACGACCACACCGTCGCAGGCGTCGCTGGCCAGCAGGGCGTTGATGCGCTGGGCCAGGGCCAGGCGCACTTCGCCCGTCATGTCCTGGCTGGCGACCTGTGCCACCTGCTCGCCGGTGATGTCGGCCACCTCGGCCAGCGCCGGCACGGCGGCCAGCAGGTCTTGCACCGGCGTGACGGCCGGGCGGTAGCCCACGTACTGTGTGGCGGACGCGCTGGCGCCGGCGATGGTGCCGCCGGTGGCCAGCAGGTGCAGGCGGGGTCGGTGCACGGTGTTCAGCCCAGTTCTTTGAACGACTGCAGCGCCGACAGCGGCGTGAAGTTGCCTGCGCGTTTGTCCTTCATGGCCGCGATCGATTCGCGCACGTGCGCGTTGCTCCAGATCGCTCCCTGCAGCCAGCCCATCTGGCGCAGGCTGTCTTCCACGCTGTGGTCGCGGGCATAGGTCACGGCCTGCTTGGTGCCCCAGACGGCGATGGGCGGCTTGCTGGCGATCTCTTGCGCGCACTGCAGTGCGGCGGCGAGCATCGCTTCGGGCGTGTCGAACACGGCGTTGACCAGGCCGTACTGCTCGGCCTTGGCCGCACCCAGGCGGCGGCCGGTGTAAGCCAGCTCCTTGACCACCGCGAACGGCACCAGCTTGGGCAGCCGCTGCAAGGTGCCCACATCCGCCACCATGCCGATGTTGATTTCCTGGATGCAGAAGAACGCGTCAGCCGTGGCGTAGCGGATGCAGCCGGTGGTGACCATGTCCACCGCACCGCCGATGCAGCCGCCCTGGATCGCGAAGATCACCGGGCAGCGCAGCGCCTCGATCTTGCTGAAGGTGGCCTGCATGTCGGTCAGCAGGTCGAAGATGGCGGCGCGGCCCTCGGGGCTCTGGTCGTCCATCTGGATCGCTCCAGCAAAGGTCTCCAGCGCCATGCCGGCACTGAAATGCTTGCCCGTGGAACTGATGACCAGCGCCCGCGCCGTGCCTTCGCGGTGCAGCCGGGTGACGATCTCGTCGAGCTCGCGCCAGAAGGTCGGGTGCATGGTGTTCATCGCCTCGGGGCGGTTCATCACCAGGTGGGCAATGTGCCCGTCAATCCAGTTCAGGGAAAAGCAGGTCGGTGCGTTCATCGGGGGCCTTGTGGTGGGAGGTCTGGCGCTCACTGTAGCCTTGGGACGCCGGGCTTTCTGTCCCCGCCTTGACGAGCGTGCCCACCCGCACGCCCAGCAGCCGGAAACGCCGCGACAGGTCCACCCGCTTGAGGCACAGGCCCGCCACGCGGCGGATGGTGGCCGCGTCGGCGATGTGCACGTCGATGGTCTGGTCGCGCGTGACCTTCTCGAAGTTGTCGAAGGTGATCTTGATGCCGATGGTCTTGCCCACGTAGCCCTTGCGCTGCAGGTCGCCGGCCACCTGTTCGCACAGGCGGGTCAGGATGGCCCCGGCCTCGGCCCGGTCGCGCACCGCGTGCAGGTCGCGGTCGAAGGTGGTTTCGCGGCTCATGCTGACCGGCTCGCTCTCGGTCACCACCGGGCGGTCGTCACGCCCCCAGGCGGCGGCGTGCAGCCAGGCACCGTAGCTGCGGCCGAAGCTGTCCACCAGCCAGGGCAGCTCGCGCGCCGCCAGCTCGCCGATGGTGTGGATCCCGTGGCCCTGCAGCTTGGCGTCGGCCTTGGGCCCCACGCCGTTGATCTTGCGGCAGGGCAGGGGCCATATCAGCGTCTGCAGATCGTCGGGTTGCACGATGCTGATGCCGTTGGGCTTGTTGAATTCGCTGGCCATCTTGGCCAGCAGCTTGTTGGGCGCCACGCCGATGGAGCAGGTCAGCCCGGTCGCCTGGAAGATGCTTTTCTGGATCAGCCGCGCCAGTACCCGGCCGCCTTCGCGCTGGCCGCCTGGCACCTGGGTGAAGTCGATGTAAACCTCGTCCACACCGCGGTCTTCCATGACCGGCGCGATCTCGGTGATGGTGCTCTTGAACAGGCGCGAGATGCGCTTGACCTCGTCGAAGTCCACCGGCAGCAGGATCGCGTCGGGGCACAGCTTGGCGGCCTTCATCAGCCCCATGGCCGAACCCACGCCGAACTGCCGCGCCGCGTAGGTGGCGGTGGTGGCCACGCCGCGGCCCACGTAGTTTTTCAGGCGCGGGAAGAAGTCCAGCGGGATGCGGTCCAGGTGCTGCGCGTCCCACTCGCGCTCGGGGTAGGCCTCGCGCAGGCGGGCGAACATGTCCTCCTCGCGCCGCCGCCCGCCGCCGATGACCACCGGCAGCCCCTTGAGCTGCGGGTAACGCAGCAGCTCGACCGAGGCGTAGAACGCGTCCATGTCGAGGTGGGCGATGCGGCGAAGCGGTGGGGCCGGGGCGGTCACAGCAGGGAGCATAGCGCCGCGTGGCGGGTCTAAACTGGGGTCGATGGCGGTCGCTGTTGGCCGTGTCTTATTGGGGAGTTTGCACATGAACACCACCTTGTCCCGCCTGCTCACGGCGTTGCTGGTCGCGGGCGGCGTGGCCGCGGCGGGCCTGTTCGTCAGCGGCGGTCTGGAGCGCTTTCGCATGGCCGATCGCAGCATCTCGGTCAAAGGTCTGGCCGAGAAGGATGTCGAGAGCGATTTCGCCATCTGGACGCTGAACTTCCGCCGCGCTGGCAACGAATTTGCCGGTGTGCAGCAGGCCCTGGCCGGCGACCGCGACAAGGTGCGGGCTTTCCTCAAGGCGCAGGGCTTCCAGGACGACGAAATCGAAGCCAAACCCCTGTCGGTGCAAGACCTGCTGGCGCGCGACTACGCCCAGGGCAACGTGCCGTTCCGCTTCAACGGCAGCGGCCGCATCGTGGTCAAGAGCGCGCGCGTGGCCGAGGTGGAAAAGGCCGCCCTGGCGCTGGACCCGCTGATCCAGGCCGGCGTGCAGCTGGGCGGCGAAGGCGAGGGCGCGACCGGGCCGCGCTACCAGCTGCGCGGCTTCAACGACGTGAAGGCGCCCCTGCTGGCCGAAGCGACCAAGAACGCGCGCGAGCAGGCGCAGAAGTTCGCCGCCGAGGCCGGGGCCACCCTGGGTCCGCTCAAGAGCGCCAACCAGGGCGTGATCCGCATCAGCGGCGACGACGGGCAGGACTTCGACGACGGCAGCTCGCGCACCAAGCGCCTGCGCGTGGTCAGCTCGTTCGAGTACGAGCTGCGTTGAGCAGCAGGTCTTCTTCCGGCACGTTCGTGACCACGGGCACCGGGATGCCCGACCAGGTGTCCCAGCCCGGACCGAAGGTCTCGACCGGGTGCTGCGTGCGGTCCGACCCGTTGCCGCACAACATGGCGTTGGCCGCGCAGTAGCGGTCGCAGCCCCAGCAGTTGCGTTCGGGGTGCGGCGGGTTGACGGGGAAGCGTTTGGCGGTGCTCACAACGCCGCCAGTGTGGCGCCAGCGGCTGCTCGGCGCCTTGACGCCGAGCAAACAATCCGAGCGGCGTCGGAGCGTGGGGGCGTGGGGGCGTGGGGGCGCTACCTTAAATCGCTTTTTGCACCAGCCAGCCCTTGAACAGCCAGGGCAGGCTGGGCGGGGCGCCGGCGGCTACGCCGCCCTTGTTCTCGGCGCTGATGGCCAGTTCCACCGCGCCCTGCAGGTCCACCGGCAGCACCGGGATCTGCAGCGTCTTGTACTTGCTTTCGATGATGCCCAGCGAGCGGGGCTTGCCGTCCGCGCCCAGCACCCAGACCTGCATGCTGTCCTCGCGGCCTTCCTTGACCTCGTTCAGGCGCTGCAGCTGCAGCTTGTTGTCCTTGGCGGTGAAGGTGGCCAGCATGGCCGGCAGGCCCTGGCCGTCCGCCAGCACCGCCACCTGGGTGATCTGCGGCTGGTCGGCCAGCTTCCCCTGCAGGTGCACGATTTGCGCTTTGAGCTGTTCCACCATGCTGGCGCTGGCGGCCCAGCCGATCAGCAGCAGCACCAGCAGGGCCACAGCCAGCAGCCGCCACCAGGACGACACACGGCGGTCAGCGGGGGCTTGAGAAACGGCGGAATCGGTCGATGTCATGGTGGTGAAGCAGCGGGCAAGGTCTTGTGGATCACCACATGGACCGATGCGGGCTTTCGGGCCTAACATGCGTCCCCCGCGGTGACCGAACGACGGGGCGCTGATTGTCCCATGCCCCTTGTGGCCGCTCCGCCTGCTTCGCCTGCTCCGCTGTTGTTGCCCATGTCTTCTTCTGACCACGACCTCTCTGCCACCCACTGGCCCGACAGCGCCTCGGAAGTGCCGCTGCAGTCGGTATCGCGCCTGATTTACGCCAGCCTCAGCAAGGTGGACGGCCCGGTGCTCGACGAGATGCGCCGCATCCGCGACCACGCCGTGGTGCACAACCAGGCGGCCAGCCTGCGCGTGGCCCTGCTGCACATGAGCGGCTGGTTCGTCGAGTGGATCGAAGGGCCCGAGGTCGGCATCCGCGCGCTGCTCGACCGCGTGGCGCAGGACCCGCGCCACCAGGGCCTGCAGGTGGTGCACCACAGCAGCGGCAAGCCGCGGCTGTTCCGCCCCTGGATCGGCTCCATCGTGCAGTCCGACGAGGGGCCCACCGCGTTTGCCCGCCGCCTGTTTGCCCTGCAAGACCGGCAGGTGCGCGCCACGGCGCTGGAGCCGGCCAGCGTGTGGCTGCGCCTGTGCTCACCGCCCGCGGCCGACATGCCGCTGACCGACGGCGCCTTCCCGCGTGCCATGCTGCTCTCGGCCCAGGGCGCTCACGCGTTCGAGCTGCTGCAGACCCTGGCCACGCACCAGCGGCGCCCGCTGGTGCGCCGGCGCTTTGCCGGGGCGGCCGACGCCGCGCGCGACGTGGAAAGCGATTACCTGGACCTGCCTGCGCTGGGTCAGGCGGGCTGGCGCCTGGTGGCCAACGCCCGCAAGGGGCTGGCCATGGGCATGGCGCACGCCTTTTTGCCCGATCACGCCGCCGTGGTGCTGCTGCTGTGTGACGACGCCACGCGCAACCAGCACCTGGTCGAGCGGGTGCTCGCGGCCAACCGACAGGTGCACCACGCGCCCGTCATCGTTGCCCTGGGCACGCATGCCCAGGTCACGCCCGAGCTGCAGACGCTGGTGGAACGCCAGGGCCTGCCCTGGGTGGCGGCGCGCAGCCCGCTGCAGCGCCCCGATGATCTGGACCTGTGGGACGTGCTGCAGCCGGTGCTGCAGCACATTGCTTGAGGCGCCAGACGCCTCAGGCGGTCGGGAAGGTGCCCGGCAGCAGGATGGACTGGTCCACGTTCTGGATGTTGGTGTGGCCGCAGAAGGCCATGGTCACGTCCAGTTCCTTGTGGATGATCTGCAGCGCCTTGAGCACGCCTTCTTCACCCATGGCACCCAGGCCGTAGACCATGGCGCGACCGATCATGGTGCCGCGCGCGCCCAGCGCCCAGGCCTTGAGCACGTCCTGCCCGCTGCGGATGCCGCCGTCCATCCAGACCTCGATCTGGTCGCCCACGGCGGCCACGATGGCCGGCAGCGCCTCGATGCTGCTGGGTGCGCCGTCGAGCTGGCGGCCGCCATGGTTGCTCACCACGATGGCGTCGGCCCCGCTCTGCACCGCCAGTTGCGCGTCCTCCACGTCCATGATGCCCTTGAGGATCAGCTTGCCGCCCCATTGCGCCTTGACCCAGGCCACGTCTTCCCACGACAGCGTCGGGTCGAACTGCTCGTTGGTCCACGAGGCCAGCGACTTCATGTTGGTCACCGCCTTCACGTGGCCCACCAGGTTGCCGAAGGTATGGCGCTTCGTGCCCGCCATGCCCAGGCACCAGCGCGGCTTGGTCATGAGGTTGATGATGTTGGCGATGGTCGGCTTGGGCGGCGCGGTCAGGCCGTTCTTCAAATCCTTGTGGCGCTGGCCGATCACCTGCAGGTCCAGCGTCAGCACCAGGGCGCTGCACTTGGCCACCTTGCAGCGTTCAATCATGCGGGCCATGGCCTCGCGGTCGCGCATCATGTACAGCTGGAACCAGAACGGCGCGGTCGTGTTCGCCGCGATGTCCTCGATCGAGCAGATGCTCATGGTGGACAGCGTGAAAGGGATGCCGAACTTCTCGGCCGCCTTGGCCGCCTTGATCTCGCCATCCGCGCTCTGCATGCCGGTCAGGCCCACGGGGGCGATGCACACCGGCATCTTGGTGGCCTGCCCCACCATCTTCGTCGCCGTGGTGCGGTTTTCCATGTTCACCGCCACGCGCTGGCGCAGCTTGATCTTCTGGAAGTCGTCGCTGTTGGCGCGGTAGGTGCTCTCGGTCCACGAGCCGGAATCGGCGTAGTCGTAGAACATGCGCGGCACGCGCTTTTCTGCCAGCACGCGCAGGTCTTCGATGGTGGTGATCACGGGCATGGGGCTTGTCTCCGGTTCGGGTGAATCGGGCGATGGTAGCCAGCCCGCCGCCAAAAGGCTTGTGAAAGCGCGACAGCCGGGTTTGAAGAAATTTACGGGGCCGCGTTCACTGTGTCAGCGCGCTGGTGCGTTCGGCGTCGGTCAGCGGCTCCAGCCAGCCCAGCTGCTGCTCCAGCACCGCCAGCGTCGCTTCCGACGCGTCGCCCCCCGCCGCCTGCCGCGCGCCGATGCGCTGGCGCAGCACTTCCACCGGTGCCTCGCAGGCCAGGATGTGGAACGGGCAGCCATCGGCCTGCGCCAGGTCGGCAAAGGCCCGGCGCTCGGCCGCGCGCAGAAAGGCCGCGTCCACCACCACCGTCCAGCCGTCCTGCAGCAAGCCGCGGGCGCGGGTGCGCAGCGACGCGTAGGTTTCCTCGTGCGCCTGCGGCCGGTACAGGCCTTCGTTCAGGCCCGATCCGCTGGCCGCCAGCGGGCTCACGCCGTGCAGGCGCTTGCGCTCCACGTCCGAACGCATGCGGATCGCGCGGCCGCTCGCCTCGGCCTGCAGCCAGCGGCCCGACGCCCAGGTCTTGCCGCTGCCCGACAGGCCGTGCGTGATGACCAGCCGCGGCGCCGGTGGGTGCGCAATCGCCTGCGCCAGCGCCAGGTAACGCCGCGCCTCTGCCAGGCTGTCGGCCGCCTCGGGCGTGCCCGCCTGCTGGCCCGCGCGCAGGGCCGCCACCTTGGCCCGCACCCCCGCCCGGTAGCTGGCAAAAAAGCTCCACACGCTGGGCGCCGACACGTCGCCACTGGCGTCCAGCCAGTCGCTGATCAGGCCGTTCGCCAGCCCCGGCTGGTCGTGGTCCAGCAGGTCCATCCAGGCAAAGGCCATGTCGCTGGCCACGTCGATCCAGCGCAGCTCGTCGTTGAACTCGATGGCGTCGAAGGGCAGCACCTCGTCCGGGTGCCCGCCCTCGGCCGGCACCAGCACCAGGTTGGCCAGGTGCAGGTCGCCATGCCCCTCGCGCACGCGGCCCTTCTGCCGCCGCCGCGCCAGCAGCGGTTCGATGGCCACAAAGCGCTGCTCGGTCCAGTCGCTCAGGGCGCGCACCAGCGCCGCATCGGCCGGCTCGCGCAGCGCCGTGCGCAGGGTGCTGAAGTTCTCGCGCGGCCAGCGCATGGCCGCCGCCGGGTGGCCCCAGGGCTGGTCCGGCCCGGCCACCGCCGCCCGCGCCTGGAATCGCACCATGCGCCGCGCCAGCCCGGTCAGGTGCTCGGCCGTCAGCGCGCCGCGCGCACACACATGGTCCAGCCGCGCGGCCTCGTCAAAGCGGTGCATCTGCACCGCGTATTCGATGGCCGGTGCCGTCTCGCCCGGGCGGCCCCAGCGCGGGTCGTCGGGCGTGCCCACGATGGACACCACCCCGCGGTACAGCTGGGTGGCCGGGCGGTCGTGCTGCTGGAAACGCCGGTTCACACGGATCTCGGTCTCGCACGCGTGGCGCCGCGCGCCCAGGGTGCTGAAGTCCATGAACGCAAAGCGCACCGGTTTCTTGATCTTGTAGGCCACATCGCCCGCCAGCAGCACCCAGGCGCCGTGCGTCTGCACCAGCTCCACCCGCTGCACGGGATGGGGGTAGCGGGCCGGGTCGAGCAAGGCGGTGATCAGCGGGGGCAGGGTTTCGCTCATGCGATCCACTGTAAGGGCCCACACCCTTTGCCTGCCTGACGGCCTGCCGAGCCCCGGTTCGCCGCCCCGACAATGTGCAGAGACCGCCCCAACGGTACCCGAGCCACACCCCACAGACCCCGCCATGAACCTTGCCCACCTGCTGCAGCGCCAGGCGCTGGAACACCCCGTCCGGCCCGCCCTCTTCAACGGCACCCAGCCCGTGTCCACCCACGCGCAGTGGGCACAACGCGCCGCCCGCGTGGGTGCCCGCCTGCGGGCGGCCGGTCTGCAGCCCGGTGACCGCGTCGTGCTGTTCATGCGCAACCACCCGCGTTATCTGCAGCTGCTGTTCGGCGCCTGGTGGGCCGGGCTGGTGGTGGTGCCGGTCAACGCCAAGCTGCACCTGAAAGAAGTGCAGTGGATCGTGGAAAACGCGGGCGCGCGCCGGGCCTTCGTCACGTCGGACGTGGTGCCCGACCCGACGGAGCTGACCGGGCTGGACGGCGTGATGGACGTGGACAGCGCCGACTGCGAGGCGTGGATCAACGAGGGCGAGGGCCTCGAATACATAGAAGACCGCGCCCCCGACGACACCGCCTGGCTGTTCTACACCAGCGGCACCACCGGCCGGCCCATGGGCGTGATGATCACGCATCGCAACCTGCTCACCATGGGGCTGGGCTACTTCAACGACGTCGACCACGTCAGCCCGCAGGACGCCATCGCCTACGCCGCGCCCATGTCGCACGGAGCGGGGCTCTACGCCATCCCGCACCTCATGGCCGGCGCGCGGCACGTGGTGCCCGCCTCGGGCGGCTTCGACGCGGCCGAGCTGTTCGAACTGGGTCGCTCACTCGGCCCGCTCTCGCTGTTCGCGGCGCCGACCATCGTCAAACGCATCGTGGACGAGGCCGAGGCGCAAGGCCTCACGCCCGAGCAGTGCGGCCAGAGCTTCAAGACCATCGTCTACGGCGGCGCGCCCATGTACGCCGCCGACATCCGCCGCGCGCTGCGCACCATGGGCCCGCGCTTCGTGCAGATCTACGGTCAGGGCGAAAGCCCCATGACCGGCACCGCCCTCAGCCGCGCCCACCTGGCCGACACCGCGCGCCCGCGGTTTGAGGCGCGCATCGCCTCCGTCGGCGTGGCGCAGACCCCTGTGCGCATCCGCGTGGCGGGGCCCGACGGGCAAGCGCTGTCCGCAGGCGAAGTGGGTGAAGTGCTGATCAAGGGCGACAGCGTCATGGCCGGCTACTGGCGCAACCCCGAGGCCACGCAGGCGGCCATCCGCGACGGCTGGCTCTGGACCGGCGACATGGGCGCGCTCGACGCCGACGGCTTACTCACCCTCAAAGACCGCAGCAAGGACCTCATCATCAGCGGCGGCAGCAACATCTACCCGCGCGAGGTGGAAGAAGTGCTGCTGCACGCCCCCGGCGTGGCCGAAGTGGCCGTGGTCGG
>NZ_JBPCSJ010000563.1:0-6853 GCF_051007235.1 Hydrogenophaga sp.
GCCCAGGTGCAGGGCACGCCGCGCCACCGCCTGGCGCAGGGCGGGGCGGCCGGCGTCGGCCTTGTTGTATTCGGTCAGGCTGTGTCGGTGCACGCGCGAGGCGCGACCGATCGCCACGCGCAGCCGCTCCTCGTCGAACAGCGTGCTTTGTTCGGGCGCGAAGCCGCCGAAGCTGGCGCGGTCGCCCGGCTGGTGCAGCAGGGCAAAGCTCTCGGAACGGCTCTGGTGCTCCACCAGGAAGCTGCGCTGCGGCGGTGCGCTCAGGCCCGGCTGGGCGATGCGCTGCGCGCGCCGCACGAAGTAGCCCGCCTTGGGCCGTGCCTGCGCCAGGCCTTGTTCTTCGAGCTGGCGGTAGGCCTGTATGGCGGTGGAGATGGAGACGCCGTGCGTCAGCGCCGTCTCGCGCACCGAAGGCAGGCGCTGCCCGGCCTTGAGGGTGCCGCCGTGGATCAGCTGTGCGAGCGCCTGCGCGATCTGCTGGTACAGCGGCTGGGCGGTTTCAGGAGGCAGCGGAACCGGTGGGACCGGGCGCAGCGCGGTGGGCTGGGGCGGCTCGGACATGGCGCTTCCATGCTAACCGAGCCCTGTGCGCTGCCCGCCGCCCGAGGCGCTGCGCGACCGGTACAGATGACCGCCAAACCGGGCACACAGACGGGGCTCTGTGTGCCGTTGGACGCCCGAACTGGTGCGGCTGTGTGTCTGTCGCGGCTGCTGGGAAAACCCGACAGTGGGGCCTCATTCACGAAAGGTTCGCCATGCACACCAAACCGCCTACCCCGACCCGCCTGTTGCCCCAGCAGACCCGCGTGATCCACGCCAGCGCCGGCATGCGCCTGCGGGTGGTCAGTGGCCGGGTCTGGCTCACGCAGCCCCACGTGGCGCAGGACCTGTTCCTCGGTCCGGGCTCGGTGGTCGATCTCTTGCAGGACTGGATCGTGGTCGGTGCCGACGCCGAGCCGGCCGGCACCCGACCCGAGCTGTACAGCGAGTACGTGCTCACCCCGCTGGTGGCGCCAGCACCGGGCTGGTTTCAGCGCTTGAGGAAGTCGCGGATCGCGAACAGGGTCCGGTCCGGGGTTTCGGTCATCTGGTGATGGCCGACCGGCAGGCTCACGACCTGCACCGTTTTGCCGGCTTCTTGGGCCGCCTTGATCAGGCCCTGCGCGGCCCGGGGCTGGGTCATCTGGTCCTGGCCGCCGAGCAGGAACAGCACCGGGGAGGTGAGGGCGGCCATGGCCGCCTCGCCGCCCGCGTAGCGGTCGCAGGCCACGAAGCCGCGGTGGAACACATTCACCTTGGGGTTGCTGCGCAGCACGCGGCGGCCCAGCGCCATGCCGGCGCTGTAGACCCAGGTGCCCGGGCCGAGCGCCGAGGGTGGTGCACACAGCGTGGAGCGCGAGAACACGTTGACCATGGTCAGCGCCTTCTCGGGCTCGTTGAGCGAGGCCTCGATCAGCGCGGGTGAGACCTTCATGGGGAAGGCGGTACCGACCAGCACGGCGTGCGTGATCCTGTCCTTCAGGCGCGCCGCCGCTTCCATGGTGATCAGCGAACCCCAGCTGTGACCGACCAGCGCGGCCTTCTGCACGCCGGCCGCGTCGAGCAGGGCGCCTATGAAGTCGGCCGCTTCTTCGACCGTGGACGGTGCCTCACCGCCGCTCCTGCAGTGACCGGGCAGGTCCACCGCCAGCACGTTCCAGCCGTGGTTGGCCAGGTAACGGCTCTGCAGGATCCACACGCTGTGGTCGTTGAGCACGCCGTGGACGAAGACAACGGTGGGCTTGGCGGGGTCGAAGGCCTTGCCGCCGGTGTAGCAGTAGGTGCTGGCGCCGTTGACTTGGAGTTCCATCACGCACCTGCCTTTTCTGCGGCTTTGAGCGCACGCTTCAAATCGTCGATCAGGTCGTCCGCATCCTCCAGCCCGATGGACAGCCGGATCGTGCCGGGGCCGATGCCGGCACCCGCCAGCGCCTCGTCGCTCATGCGGAAGTGGGTCGTGCTGGCCGGGTGGATCACCAGTGAGCGGCAGTCGCCCACGTTGGCCAGGTGGCTGAAGATCTTCAGCGCTTCGATGAAGGCCTTGCCCTGTGTGCGGCTGCCCTTGATGTCGAAGCTGAACACCGAGCCCGCGCCTCTGGCGCCGTGCTTGAGCAGCTGGTTCGCCAGCGCGTGGCTGGGGTGCGATTCGAGCAGCGGGTGGCCGACGCGGCCCACCAGCGGGTGGCTGGCCAGGAATTGCACCACCTTCTCGGTGTTGCCCATGTGGCGGTCCATGCGCAGCGAGAGCGTTTCCAGCCCCTGCAGGATCAGCCAGGCGCTGTGCGGCGAGAGGCAGGCGCCGAAGTCCCGCAGGCCCTCGCGACGCGCGCGCAGCAGGAAGGCGCCCACGGTGCTTTCCTCGCTGAAGGTCATGCCGTGGAAGCCGTCGTAGGGCTCGGTCAGTTCGGGGAAATTGCCCGAGGCGTCCCAGTCGAAACTGCCGGCGTCCACCACCACGCCACCGATGACGGTGCCGTGGCCGGACAGGAACTTGGTGGCCGAGTGGTAGACCAGATCGGCGCCCAACTCGAACGGTTTGATGAGGTAGGGCGTGGTCAGCGTGGAGTCGACCAGCAGCGGCACTTTCGCCTCGTGCGCGATCTGCGCCACGGTCGGCATGTCCAGCACGTCCAGGCCGGGGTTGCCCACGGTCTCGCCAAAGAACAGCTTCGTGTTCGGGCGCACGGCGGCTTTCCAGCCGTCGATGTCGCCGGGTTTCACGAACGTGGTCTCGATGCCGAAGCGGCGCAGCGTGTAGTGCAGCAGGTTCTGGCTGCCGCCGTACAGCGCGGTGCTGGCGACGATGTGCGAGCCCGCGCCCATGAGGGTGGCGATGGACAGGTGCAGGGCCGCCTGGCCGCTGGCGACCGAAATGGCGCCGATGCCGCCTTCGAGGGCTGCCATGCGCTGCTCGAACACCGCGTTGGTCGGGTTGCTGATGCGGCTGTAGACGTGGCCGGCGCGCTCTAGGTTGAACAACGCGGCGGCGTGGTCGCTGGATTCGAAGACGAAGGAGGTCGTCAGGTGGATGGGCACGGCGCGCGCACCGGTGGTCGGGTCGGGGGCGGCGCCGGCGTGCAGCGCGAGGGTGTCGAAGCCGGGGTCTGAGTAGCCGGGCATGCGTTTGTCTCCAGTGGTTTTGGCGATTATTGTGGGCTATAGTGACCGCACGCCAGAGCACTGGCGACAACCCAGAGACCACACGACGAATCCGAGGAGAACAGCCATGCGAGTCAGTGACATCCTGCGCGTCAAAGGCGGCACGCTCTACACCGTCTCCCCCGACGAACCCCTGACCAAGGCGGTGGACGTCATGGCCCAGTTCGACATCGGCTCGCTGGCGGTCATGGAACACGGTGAACTGGTGGGCATGCTCACCTTCCGCGAGGTGCTGCACACCATCGCCCGCAATGGCGGCAGCGTCGGCAGCAACACCGTGCGCAGCGTGATGGACGACCACCCCATGAGCTGCACGCCGGAAACCGAACTCGAACAGGTGCGCCCCCTCATGCTGGAGCGCCACACCCGCTACATGCCGGTGATGGACGCCAAGATGCTGATGGGCGTGATCAGCTTCTACGACGTCGCCAAGGCGGTGGTGGACAGCCAGAACTTCGAGAACAAGATGCTCAAGGCCTACATCCGCGACTGGCCCGAAGAAGAGACCGGCAAGGCCGAGTCAAACGTGCCCTGATCCGCTGCCGATCCCAGAAAAAACGCCCCGCAAGCCGGGGCGTTTTTGTTTTGGCGCCGGCGTCAGCCTTCGGCGCAATGGATGGCGTCCCGCACCCGCGGGTAGATCTGCTGGTTCCACTTGCGGCCGCTGAACACGCCGTAGTGGCCCACGCCGGTCTGGATGTGGTGGGTCTTGAGGTAGGGGCGCACGCTGGTGCACAGGTCCTGCGCGGCCACCGTCTGGCCGACCGAGCAGATGTCGTCGCGCTCGCCCTCGACCGTCATCAGCGCGGTGCGGCGGATGGCAGCCGGGTTCACCGTGCGGCCCCGGTAGGTCAGCACACCGCGCGGCAGGTCGTAGGTCTGGAACACTTTTTCCACCGTCTCCAGGTAGAACTCGGCCGGCAGGTCGTTGACCGCGAGGTACTCCTCGTAGAAGTTCTGGATGGTGGCGGCTTCCTCCACCCGGCCGTGCTCCAGGTGGTCGTAGATGCTGCGAAACGATTGCTTGTGGCGCTCCGGGTTCATGCTCATGAACGCGCTGAGCTGCACGAAGCCGGGGTAGACGCGGCGCATGAAGCCGGGGTGTGGCAGGGGCACGTGGCTGATCAGGTTCTTCTCGAACCAGTCGATGGGCTTGCTGGTGGCGAGCTTGTTCACTTCGGTCGGGTTGACGCGGCAGTCCACCGGGCCGGCCATCAGTGTGAGGCTGCGCGGCTGGGCGGGGTGGTCGTCTTCGGCCATCACGGCAGTGGCCGCCAGCGCGGCCACACAGGGCTGGCACACCGCCACCAGGTGCGCACCTTCGCCCACCGCTTCGGTGAACCGGATCAGGTAGGCGATGTAGTCGTCCAGGCTGAAGCCGCCGTGGGCCAGCGACACGTCGCGCGCGTTGTGCCAGTCGGTGATGTAGACCTCGTGGTCCTGCAGCAGGGTCTTGGCGGTCTCGCGCAGCAGGGTGGCGAAGTGGCCCGAGAGCGGTGCCACCAGCAGCACCTTGGGTTGTTCCGGCAGATCGGCGTCGGTCTTGCGAAAGCGCAGCAGGGTGCCAAACGGCAGTTTGAGCACCTCTTCTTCGACCACTGGCACGTCGTGTTCACCCACCGTCACCGAATGGATGTTGTAGGGCGGGCGGGTGTGCGTCAGGCGCAGGCGGGCCAGCACGTCGCAGGCGGCGGCCACTTTGCGCACCACCGTGCGCTCGGTTTTCTGCAGCCACAGCGATGCGCTCAGGTGCTGGGCAAACAGCCGCATCGGTGAGGTCAGGTCGGACTGAAGTTGGTAGGCCTGGTACAGCATGTCGGTCTTTCCTGTTGGATGACGCCCCGACTCGCAAGGAATGGACCAGCGCGTACCGCACTGCCACGGTGCGTGTGGAGCGCACAAAGGTGGCACAGGGATTGCTGAGCCACCGCCACCAAGAGGAGCGACACATGGCCAAAGCGGTACTCACGATCAGCAGCAAGAACTATGGCGCCTGGGCTTTGCGCGGCTGGCTCATGTGCAGGCTGGCCAAACTGGACTTCACGGAACACGTGATTTCGCCCGACGATCCGGCCATGAAGGCCGAGATGCTGCTGCTGTCGGCCTCCATGCGCGTGCCCTCGCTGGACCACGACGGCATCCACGTTTGGGATACGCTGGCCATCGGCGAGTACCTCAACGAGATCAAGCCCAAGGCCGGTCTGCTGCCGGCCGACCGCAAGGCCCGGGCGCATTGCCGCGCCATCTGCGGCGAGATGCATTCGGGCTTCTCGGCCCTGCGCAGTTCGCTGCCCATGAACATCAAGGCCCATTTCCCGGGCTTCAAGATCTGGTCGCGTGCGCAGGCGGACATCGAGCGCATCGAAGCCATCTGGAACGAATGCCTGGCGACCTACGGCGGCCCCTACCTGTTCGGCGACAAACCCTGCATCGCCGACGCGATGTTCGCGCCAGTGGTCACCCGCTTCATCACCTACGACGTGCCGCTGGATGCCGCCTGCGTGGCCTACTGCGAACACATCATGGCGTTGCCGGCGATGAAGGAATGGGTGACCGCGGCGGAGGCCGAGCCGGACGAGATCGACGAACTCGACGCGGAGTTTTAGCCCACCCCCGCCGCGCTGCGCGCGACCCCCTCAAGGGGGCGGTGCCTGCGGCCCGGCGGAGCCGGTTCCGCGGCACCTCTGGACTGAAGCACTTCGCTCCGGAAATACCTCAGACCTTGGCCGATCTCAAGGCTCCGTCCAGGGTGTGGGAGGCGGAATCTCGCAGACCGGCTCCACCGGGATGGACTGGAAGTCGGCGGGGCCGACGATTTCCAGGTACTCCATGTCGGGCGAATAGTCGAACAGGTAGTGGCGGATGCCCGGGCGCTGGTGCACCACGTCGCCGGCCTCGACCAACGTCACCTGATCTTCGTACATGAACTTGGCCCAACCCTTGGTCATGACCACGATCTGGAAATCGGCCACGTGGATGTGCCAGCCGGTGCCGCCGTCGGGCGGCAGATTGGCCTTGACCAGGTGTGCGACCACCTTGCCGTGTGTGGCGGCGGCCACGCCCAGGTCGCGGTAGAGGAAGAAGTCGCGCAAACCCCCGCGCACGAATTCGGTCTCTCCGGGTTTGACGTGGGAGAAAAGGGTGCCTGTCTTGTCCAGCATGGTGCGCTCCTTTCGGGTTTGGGGCAGCGAAATGGCTGCGGTTTGTGCGTTGCACAAAGCGCGCCAATCCGCCCGGTGGCCTCGGGGATAATCCCCACCCATGAGCGGCAACACCTTCGGCACCCTGTTTTGCGTCACCAACTTCGGTGAATCCCACGGCACGGCCATCGGCTGCGTGATCGACGGCTGCCCGCCGGGCATGAGCCTGACGGAAGCGGACATCCAGCACGATCTGGACCGCCGCCGCCCCGGCACCAGCAAATTTGTGACCCAGCGCAACGAGCCCGACGCGGTGGAAATCCTGTCGGGCGTGTACGAGGGTCAGACGACCGGCACGCCCATTGCCCTGCTGATCCGCAACACCGACCAGCGCAGCAAGGACTACGTCAACATCCTGCAGACCTTCCGCCCCGGCCACGCCGACTACGCCTACTGGCAGAAGTACGGCGTGCGCGACCCGCGCGGCGGCGGCCGCAGCTCGGCCCGCCTGACCG